>JASGCW010000298.1 GCA_030053945.1 Limnohabitans sp. | reverse complement strand
CTAACGGTTTGCTGCTACCCGAAGGTGGGGATTTTTACCACTCATGTTGATACGAAGCACGAAGGTTCAATTAAGTACTGATACTCCAATTTTTGGTAGGTGCTGTTATAGCCGGTGCTCATTGTGTGATTCATACTATTTAATGTGATGAACAACTCTTTGCGGGAATGGAATCTCTATTCCTTCATTATCAAAAGCAATTTTAATTCTTTTACGAAGTTCTCCTGTTACAGCCCATTGCTTAAGGGGCTGAGTTTCTCCAAGAATTTTTATAACAATAGAAGAATCGGCAAAGTCATTCACCAGCAAAAACTGGGGCGGTTTTAGTATGAATTCTTTCCATTCAGGGTCTTGCGATAATGCATTACCTACTTCATTAACTACTTGTATTACATGCTCCAGTTTTGAGTTATAGGAAACTCCGATATTCAAATTGACCCGTGCAAAATCTTTCGAAAGATTTGCTACTTTTTTTATCTCGCCATGGGGAATATGATGAACGGTTCCATCCAAATCTCTTAATGTGGTCATCCGCAAACTAATGTCTTCCACCAATCCACCTGTACCATCAAAATTAACCACATCACCGACACGATATTGATTTTCCAGAATAAAGAAAAAGCCGGAAATAATATCTTTGATAACATATTGGCAGCCAAAGCCAACAGCTATCCCGATGATTCCGGCACCAGCTAAAATGGGTCCGATCGGAATTCCGAATTCCTGAAAAATCATCAGTGTTGCAACAAGCAAAATTATTATCCTGCTTGACCACGTGAAAATGCGAATGAGTGTATCTTCTCTTTTTTCTTGAGCTTGTTTTGATAAATACTTGTCGGAAACAACAGTCATTCTCACAATTTTTTCAATAATATATTTTAAAAATCTATTGAGAATATAAGTACCAATGATAATAAATAGGATTCTAATTCCATGCGATAAAAACCATGGGGCTATAAGCCCCGTCAATTTTATAATTATTTCTTTCATTGTATTAATTATTTTGTATTAAACTCATTTGTTAATCTTGCAAATCTTGTTCCATCTTTAAGCATTGGCTACCGTATGTTATACGCATTTGCCATTCATTACCAATCTATTACAAATTCCTCTATTATTTTTTTATTATATGCTTTCCATCCACCGCGAAAATCACGACTCGACATTTCTACAAATTTTTGCATTTTTTCGGAATTTAATTTCTCCAATAAATAGTTATAATCTCCGTTAAATTTTATACAATAACCTGAATATAAAGTACTTTCTTCATTTTCATGTAGTATAAATTTGGGGGTTTTATTCATTGGTGAAAAAATTATTTTTTTACCGAAACTTGTATCTAAACTTTGTGTTCTCCCGAAATTATACCAAGGTTTTATAGGATTTCCATTATCTCGTTTTGATAATTCTTCTTTTATTGAAAGTAGATAATCGTATGCTAACGGATAATTATTTTTTAATTCTTCCTCTTGCAAAATTTGGTGTTTACCATTTACTTTTTTAAAAGGAAATAAAACATACTCCTTTATTGGTTCATTGCTACTTTTAAGGGTGGAACCTTTTACAATTGGTTTTAAAATACTACGTTCAATTTTTATTTTTCCTACTAATCTTGAATTTGCTATAGCATAGTTTTCGTTTATAATTTCTATTGGGAAAATGTACGCTTTATCGTTCAAAGTAGTAATACCAACATGAATATTACAAAGGTCTTTTAATTTTTTACCGGTTACATTTAGTTTTTTTTCTGTTGTGAGTTGCCAAAATTTTTGATTTTTAAGTTCTGTGATTTTTATACTTTTTTCTTTAAATTCGGTTTGATTAATTGCATGCTGAAGTAAGAAATTATCGTTTTTTTGTTTACTAAAAATAGTAATTGCACTGTAAGTGGTTGCGTTATCAAATAATTGTATTTCAGCATAATTAGTTATTTGCTTAATACTCTTTTCGTTTACAAAAGTTTCTCTTAATTGCTTTCCTGTTTCGGTATAAAAAAAGGTATTTGGTGTTATTAATCCACAAATACCTGATTTTGATAATAAATTATAGCAAAGTTCAAAAAATGCAATGTAAATATCAGTAGAGCCTGTTTGACAAAAAGTATAATGTTGCTGAATGTATTTTCGTTGTTTTTCATCCAAATGTTGGATTCTGATATA
>JASGCW010000297.1 GCA_030053945.1 Limnohabitans sp. | reverse complement strand
AGACCTAAACAACTACTCAAATGAAGAAATAATATCTATACAAACAAGAATCAACAAAAGACCAAGATACCAAATCAAACTACTTTGCTCCAATTAAACTATTTTTGTAATCGGTTGCACTTCACGCTTGAATTCAGCGTATACGTTTTACATTTGGCTTATGAATAAAACATCGGCAATATTGCAATCATTTGGCTTCGGTTGCAAGCTGACGAAACTCGAAGGCCCCAAAAACGGCAAGCACTAGCGTTGGTGGTAATTATACAGACACAATACAAATCATAAACAATAATAAAATGACAGAATCTAAATTAAACCAAATTGAGGAGCAAATTAAATCTGAGCAGCAAAGTATTAGTTACGATATCAAAGACTTTACTATTGAATATTATGTTCAAAAATATCTTACTAATGAAGAAACAGAAGACAATGAGTTGTACGTGCCAGACTACCAAAGGGAATTTATTTGGGAAACCTCGAGACAATCAAAGTTTATTGAAAGTATTATACTTGGACTTCCAATTCCACTAATTTTTGTTGCTGAAATTGAAGAAACAGGCAGGCTTGAAATCGTTGATGGTTCTCAAAGAATTAGGACATTATCTGCATTTTTAAATGATAAATTAAAACTTGGCAGACTTGACAAATTAACTGAGTTAAATGGTCTTAAATTCAGTGAATTAAAACCATCAAGACAAAGATTAATTAAAAATTCTTCAATGCGAATGATAGTCCTTTCATCTCGTGCCAACGAAGATATTAGGAATGATATGTTTGGAAGAATAAACACAAGTAGTGTTCCTTTATTGCCAATGGAAACAAGACGAGGAATTTTTAGAGGTAAGTTTATGACCTTCATTACAGAGTTAGCTTCAGATAAGAAATTCACCAAACTTTGTCCAATTGATAAACATTTTGCTGAGAGACGAGAGGAAGAGGAACTTATTCTAAGATTTTTTGCTTTTACTGATGGTCTTCCAAAATTCAATCTCAATGGAATTGATTTAGAATATGGTGGTGTTGCGAAATATATAGACAGATACCTTGACAATCAAAACGAGGTTTGTACAGAAGAAAGTTTGGAAAGAAAAAAGAAGGCATTTTTCAATATGCTAGACTTTGTTGAAAATACTTTTAAGGATAGAGGGTTTGGCAAATATCAAAATTCACAAGCAACATCTCGACCTTACTTTGAAGCCATTGCTATTGGTTCACACCTTGCTTTAAAAAGTGGCAAACCGTTAAAAACAACAAACCTACAATGGTCTAATTTAGACAAACGAAATCCTAACAAATTATTTCAGCTTTTATCGGGGCGTTATCATACACACAAACCAGATGCGATAAGAGAAAGAATTGAATATGTATTTAACCAACTAACTAATTAGAATGCAGCTAAATATTGATTTTGAAAGCCGTGTTGAGGAAGTTGAAATCTATTTTAATTTTGCCATTGAAATAGACAAAATAGAAACTCATAAACAACAAAAATTCACTCTTAGCGAGAATCTGGAACTAACAGTAAAAAGAGATTTACAAAAAGTCATAAGAGCAAATTGCTATTTGATACTTTACAACCTTATTGAAGCTACAATAAGAAATGGAATTTGGGCAACTTTTGATGCAATTTTTGATGATAGTCTTTCATTTGAGGAACTTACCCCTAATATTCAAAACATATGGTTAGCGGAGAAAGTTTTTGAAATAAATGACATTTCAAATCCGACTAAACTAAAAGAAAATATTAAAACACTTTTAGATAATCACATTTCTAAAAAAGCAATTTCAATATCTAAAAATAGAGTTTCGCTATCAGGCAATTTAGACTATAGAAGTATTGAAAAAATAATTAAAGACTATGGCTATTTCGGAAAAATTACAACCATTGATAAAAAGAAATTAGCCAAAGCATTGTTGAAAATTAAAAATGAAAGAAATGGGTTAGCACACGGCAATAAATCTTTTAGACAATCAGCAGAAATTATAACTATACAAGACTTAACAGAATTTAAAGACCTTGTAATTTGCTACCTTAGAGACATTACAAAAAACATCACAAAATATATAGACAAAAAAACCTACAAGAAGAAATAACTGCCACCAACATTTAGGTTTGGCGTTATTGGGGCTTCACGAATATTGCCTCAACATTTATTCTTTAT
>JASGCW010000121.1 GCA_030053945.1 Limnohabitans sp. | reverse complement strand
GCCGGAAATTCGCTTGTAGATGTTGATTTTTACGAAAGCGTATTAGACTTTGGTGAAGAAAGAAAAATAAAGCCTTTTAGTTGGCAAACTACTTTCAAAGATGTGTTTGCAAAAGGTGGTTTTCATGTAATCATTGGCAATCCACCTTGGGTTGATTTAAAAGGGCATCCAAACGAATTAATACAATATTATTTCAGCAATTATCACACAGCCGAAAACAGAATAAACTTGTATGCAATCTTCTTAGAAAAAGCCATACAATTAATGGAATCAACAGGCAAATTTGGTTTCATAATTCCAAGTTCATTGCTATTTCAAAGTTCGTATCAAAAGTTACGCAGACACATTTTAGAAAAAAGCAAACTGCAAAATATTGTTCGTTTGCCCGATAATACTTTTGAAGGAGTAAAGGCTGAAAGCCTTATCATTATTGGCAATACAAAGGATGAAGCAGTTGAATGTTTGATATACGACAGAAAAGATAAAATCAGTTTAATCAATCAAGAAAATGCACAACAAGTACGTTATATAAATCAAAACAAATGGCTAGGCAATTCGTTTTCTGCTTACGATATTTTCACAGAGGAGCAAGTTTCAACGCTCTTAAATCGCATAGAAGAAAACACAAAACCACTCATTGATTTTTGCGATTTTACTTTGGGCTTAACCCCTTACGACAAATACAAAGGACACACCCAAACACAAATAAAAGAACGGGCATTTCATAGCACAACCCCACTGGACAAAACCTATAAAAAACTCTTGTCAGGCGGAGACGTTACAAGATACAATATTACTTGGGGCGAAAAAGAATATATCAGTTATGGCAAATGGTTAGGTGCACCACGAGAAAAAAGGTTTTTTACCCAACCACGCATTTTAATTCGCCAAATTATTAGTGGCAACCCTGCACGAATATTTGCAGCCTACACCAACCAAGAGTTATACAACACACAAAGCGTTTTCAATTTAATTTTAAAAGAAAATGTAGCGGTAGATATAAAATTTATTTTAGCAATCATTAATTCTAAATTAATGAATTTCTACCACGCCAATAAATACCTCGACCAATCCAAAAATTTGTTTCAAAAAATACTCATTCAAAACTGTAAACTGTTTCCAATTCCAGTAATTAACATCAGCAACAAGCAACAAAAAACAACACACGATAAAATAGTAAAACACGTAGAGGCAATAGAAACTTTGCAACAAACTTTACTATCAAACAAAAACCCAAATCAAGCAGAACAATTAGAAAGCAGACTGATTGCAGAAGAAAGCGGATTAGATTTTTTAATTGGCGAAATGTATGGTTTGACAACTTTAGAAATGAAGGTAATAAAATAAAATACTATGGCAAATACGAATCCAAAATTAGAATTTTTCAGGTTTCAATTAAGTCCAAAGAAGGAACATGAAAAAACATTTAAAGACTTTGCGATTGACGAGCTTAAAGCCAAAAAAACAATACAAAACGAAAAGGTTGCAGAAATTATTCATAAACATTTTGTAAGTTCGTTGAAAGAGGAATTTGCAAAAGATGATAAAATTAAAAAGAAAGTTGCTTTAGTTGACAAGCCGAGTTTAAATATTCATTTAGACAAAAAGCCTACTTTTTTAAGCGAAAATTTTATCATAAAAGGAGTTGTAAATGGTGGACCTTATGGAAGAGATAGAGTAATTGCGGATAATGAAGATGAGGCAAAAGACGAAAAATTATCTAAAACAAAAGCAATTCTACTTTATTGTTATTTCTTATTGTATGTACCAGCCTCCACATCCCCCAACCATTAGAAACCATTCCCCCTACTCAAAAAAAACGAGTTGCAAAAGCAGGCTAACATGTGGCAAAATCACCGAAAATCGCCGAAATTTTTAGGAATACAAATCATTGGTTTTGAACGCCAAAATTTGTAGGTTTGTTAGGGTTTGATGCTCGCCCCCCAAAAACTTGTATTAGTGAAAAGAATTAAAAAAAGGTACTAAATTTGATGTAACTAATGCTGACTTGTGGTTTCTAAGCAATTGATTTACAATAACTAATGATTTCGTTAGTCATAAAACATTAAACAATAAAACAACCAATTAACAGCCAAGCCTATCCATCAACCTAAGAAAACACACCATATATTCGCAGACAAATTATGCAACAACAAATTAAACATATACAAGCTGAAATTATAGACCAGTTCCAAATGGACGACAACAGCCGACCTTGGATAATTGGTTTTAGTGGAGGCAAAGACAGCACAATGCTACTGCAACTTGTTTGGTTTGCAGTTAAAAGCATTGACCCAATAATAAGAAATAAGAGAAAAATTTATGTTATCTGCAACGACACATTAGTTGAAAACCCCAAAATTGTAGATTTCATTTACAGAACACTTGAAAACATTGTTAAAGCAGCAAGAAGAGACGGTCTATTAATATTTATAGAAAAGACAACACCAAAATTAGACGAAACATTTTGGGTAAATACTATTGGTAAAGGTTATCCAGCACCAAACACAATATTTAGATGGTGTACTGAAAGGTTAAAAATTAACCCTACAACAAAAAGAATTTTAGAAAAAATTGACGAGAACGGAGAAGTAATTTTATTATTAGGAACAAGAAGTGATGAAAGTGCCAAACGTGCTGCATCAATAAAAAAACACGAGTTTGGAACTAATCGTTTAAGAAAACATCCATTGCCCAAAGCCTTTGTTTATACACCAATTAAAGATTTTACAACCGATGAAGTTTGGCAATATTTATTAGCCGTTCCATCCCCTTGGAATGGAACAAACAGAGAACTAATAACATTGTATAGAAACGCCACAGGTGGCGATTGTCCTTTGGTTATAGACACTACAACCCCATCTTGTGGTAACTCTCGTTTTGGTTGTTGGGTTTGCACTGTTGTTAAGCGTGATAAATCAATGGAAGCCCTTATAGACAATGGCGAAGAATGGATGCTGCCTTTATTAGAATTGAGAGACTTATTAGCAAGAAGTAGAGACGATGAAACTTGGAGAGAAGAATATAGAAAAAATGGAGATAAGGCACCAGGTCCTTACAAGCCACAATACAGGGCCTTGCTTTTAAAAACATTATTAGAGGCTCAAAAAATGGCTCAAATGACAGAACCTGATATTGAACTAATAACAAACCAAGAGTTAATAGCAATACAACTAATGTGGTACAGAGAGACCATAGTTAATCATCAAGTTTCAACTATTTATAATAACGTTTATAATGAAAATATTATGAAGGCAGATAAAATAGAACAACAAAAGAAAAAGGAAAACGAAATCCTTGAAGTAAGCTGCAAAAGCAATCCTTCACACGTTCAGTTAATCAACAATTTGCTCAACGTTCAAAAAACAAAAATCTTGATGAAGAAAAAGCACGGCTTATCTTCTGATCTTGAAATGCAATTAGAGCGACACTTAGAACAAAACAAAAAAACAAAAGCAGTTCAGTATGCGAATTAGTGAATTATCATTATACAACTTTCGCATTTATAAGGATGCTAATGTTATAGACCTTTCCACCAACAACGAAAAAAATATAATCGTTATTAGTGGTAAAAATGGTTATGGCAAAACCACATTTTTAATGTCGTTGGTTTGGTGCTTGTACGGAAAAAATATGAGTGAGGTAGATGAATTTTACCACGAACAAATTAAAAACCAAGGTGGCTATTCCAAGTACATTGCCAACAGCTTAAACAGACTAGCAAAAAACGAAGGACAAACAGCATTTTATGTAACACTAAAATTTGTTGATGTAGATGTTCAGGCCATTCCTTGCAAAGAAATAACTATACGCAGAACCTATGATATTGAAAGCAGTACACCAGAAAAATTAGAGTTATTATTTGATGGAAGAGAAAACGAATTAATCAGCGAATATGGTGCAGAGTTATTTATTAGAGACTTTATAATTCCTTTAGAAAGTGCAAAATTTTTCTTCTTTGATGCCGAAAAAATTGTTTCACTTGCCGAAGCCAACGACCTTGAACAACGTAGGGAATTAAGCAAAGCATATTCAGAGGTTTTGGGGATAAAGAAGTATGAAGATTTATCAAACAACTTAACAGACTTGCAAATAAGATACAAAAAAGATTCAGCAACCATTGAGGACAGAAAACTTTTGAGTTCATTACAAAGCCAAGTAGAAATAAATGAAATAACTTTAGAATATACTGCCAACAAAATACAGGAACTAAGAGAAACCATAACACAATTGCAATACGATGAAAGACAAATACAACAAAAATTAATTAACGAAAACAACACAATCACAGCCGAGGAATTACAAGCATTGCAACAACGTAGCACAGGCATTGAGGCAGAATTAAACGAAAAAAGAACAAGGTTAAATGAGTTATTAGACCTTGCACCTTTTGCTATTGCAGGCGATATGCTAACGCAAGTACTAGAGCAAGCAGAGAAAGAAAAAGAAAAAAACGACATGCAATTTCAAGACGAAGAAGTTGATGCAAAAACAGAAAATATTTTATACGAACTTGATCAACAAAGGGTAAAGTTTGAGTTGCCAATTCAACCAAAAATCTCGGATTTTTACAACAACACATTTAGAAGCCTTATACGCAAACATTTTTTTAATTTAATCGAAGATGATAAACTTGAAATTAAAAAAATACAAGACTACAACGAGGCAGAATTATACGACTTAAACAGTTTATTAAACAACTTAAAACAGTCTTACAAATCACAATTCAAATTAGTTAATGAAACATACAATAGTTATGTATCGGAAAGAAGTAATATATCTAAAAAGCTTACTGATGCTGAAAGCAAAAGCGAAGATGAACTTATAAAATCGTTGAGAGAGAAGCAAAGAGATATTCAAAAAAAAGTATCAAACTTGTCAATAGAAATAGACCAACTAAATATTAAGATTGGTGTTGTTTCAAACGAGCAAACTCAAATCAAAAGTCAAATATCTGCATTAGCAAAAAAGATAGATACAGCAGATTTATACAAAGACAAAGACAACCTTTCAAAAGAGTTGGTTAATGAATTAAAAGTGTTCATTAAAGAATACAAGGAAGCAAAAAAGAAATCATTAGAAGAAAGAATATTAGCAGGGCTTGATACCTTAATGCACAAAAAAGTAATTAAGAAAGTTGAGGTTGAAATGATAGACGAACACATTAACATTAGAATACTTAATTCAAAAGGGCAAGAGATACCAAAAGAGAGTTTATCAATGGGCGAAAAACAGCTTTACGCAACTGCATTGCTCAAAGCATTGGTAGAAGAAAGCAATATTAACTTTCCAGTTTTTGTAGATAGCCCAATGCAAAAATTTGACGAAGACCACGCTGCTAATGTTATCAAATATTTTTATCCAAACATTTCAGAGCAAGTTGTAATATTTCCAATCCTCAAAAAAGAATTGACACAAGACGAGTTTAAGTTGTTAAACAAACACATTTCAAAATGTTATTTAATTAACAATGTTGGCGAAAGCGAAAGCGAGTTTGAAGAAATACATGACAACAAATTATTTGAGGCTTACAACAAAAGATATAAAGATGACAATTAACATAAAAACATCTGAGTTAAGCAGAGACTTAATTAGAGAATATTCAACAAAACTGAAACTGCCAGCCGAAAATATAATTGCTCGTATTGCATTGGGTTACTCTATTTCTAAAGGTAGACACTTAGATATAAAACTTATTAGAGACTCTAAAGGAAAAGAATATAAAGAAGATACTTTTTTTGGCAAACATAAAACTCAATTTGTGTCTTTAATTTGTCAGTTATACAACATCAATCGTACAGACATAAACATTCCCAAGCTAATCAAAATGCACATTGACGATGGTTTGGAACTAATGAATAAATTTTTTGAAAGCAATCAAAACCACACTATCTACGATTTTTTAATTGAAACAATAGACCGAGGAATTGAAAGCATAGAACATAGCCATACACATTTTAAATTCGTTGAAAATTCAAACAGGCAAATACCTGATAAGCAACATTTTGACCAATTATGGAAAATTGACATTGGAGAAAATCAAGAGGGTGAACCCTTAACACTTGAACCCAACAACGCAGCTAAATATAACAACTGCCACATTGCTATTGCAGGAACAACAGGCTCTGGAAAAACACAATTTGCTTTAGAATTAGTTGCCCAAATGATAGAACAATCAAATGGAAAAACTAACTACATATATTTAGATTTTAAAGGACTTAACACAGAGGACGAAAAGAAATACAAAAAGTTTTTCGACCTCACAAACACCGAATTTATTAACGCCCCTCACAAACGTATTCCCATAAATCCATTATCGTTTATAGACAATGTAAATGAGAACAACAAAAAACTTGGTATCAATAAATTTGTTGATTATATAGTTGATTATTCAAAAGCTGGTGGCAGCCAAAAGCAACAGTTAAGAGATGCAATGAGGGCAATATTTGCAGCAAAGAAAAATGGCAAATATCCAACACTACAAGAGTTGCACAACGAAATACCAAACCATTTTCAAAAAGGAACTAATGTTGTAACCGAGATAATAGAAGGGCTTAGCGACCCACCAATATTCTCAGATGAAACCAACAAAGATTTTCTAAATAAAAACTATTACTTTTCTTTATCTGCCGACCTAAACCAACTGTTTCGTTTTACTTCTGTGTTCCTTGTTATCAATTACATCTACAATACTTTTATGAGTATGCCAGATGCACCAGTTGAAAATGGGGTACGTAGTATGAGATACATTTTGTTGATAGATGAAGCACAGGTAATATTTAGAGACAAAGAAGCCAAATTTGTTTTACAACAAATTTTAGAACAGATACGTTCAAAAGGAGTTTCCGTAATTTTATTAGCACAAAACGTTAATGAATTCGACCAACCACAATTCAATTTCTCAAGTCTTTGTGAAATAGGTTTTTTACTTAAAATTGCAGACCTTACAGCACCTAAGAAAATTCAAAAATTCTTAGGCTTAAACGAAAAAGACTTAAACGTTTTAGTTCGCAGTATGGAAAAATTAGAACCAGGGCAGGGCGTTTCAAATATTCGTGAATTTAAAAAAGGAGACTTATTTAACATTAAACAATTTTATAAAAGGAAATAAAACTATTTTTATCCCATTCATAAATTTTAATTATGCAATTATCAAATGTAATACCTGTTAAACTTAGCGAAATAATTGTACAAGATTCGAATGTTAGAACTGATTTAAACTCTGAAAATTCACAAGAAAACTTAAAAGAGTTAGCCGAAAACATTAGACTTAATGGGCTATTACAACCCATTGTTCTAAGAGGCGTACAGGGGAATCCACCTTATGAAGTTATTGTAGGGCAAAGACGCTTTTTGGCACATAAATTATTGAATGAAGAAAAAATAAATGCAACCTTTTCAGGCGAAATAGAACCAATTCAGGCATTGCTACTTTCACTTTCTGAAAATATGTGTAGGCAAGAAATGAATTTTGAGGACACATCAACTGCTATTACAAAACTCTACACACATTTTAATAAAAAAGAGCAAGAGGTAAAAAATCATACAGGGTTTAGTATTCGTATGATTAGAAGTTATGTAAAGATTGAAGAACAGGCAACGGAAAAAATAAAACAATATTTGAGGAATGGTGAAATAAATTTAGTTGATGCTAAACGTGCTATTGATGCAGCACAAGGAGATGAAGAAAAGGCTAATTTTTATATTGATGAAATTAAGAGTTTAACAACGTATGAAAAGAAACGATTGGTAGAAGAAGGAACAAAAAATCCGAATGGTGCTAAAGATAAAATTTTGGAAGACGCAAAAAAGCCCAAGTTTGAAGAAACTATTATATTGAACTTGCCATTAAAAATAAATAAAGCACTTGTTGCGGCAGCCGAAAAATTGTCGATAGACAAAGAAGAACTTACAATGAATGCTTTAGTAGCTTGGTTAAAAGTTAATGACTTTTTAGTAGATTAGTTATGACAGATACCGACATAAATATTGCTATTGGTAAATTACTTGCTAACACAAAAACTAAAAAAAGACCCTTTAACATTGTTGAAGTAGCCAATCAAATAAATATTGTTTTAAAAAAACAATCACTAAATGAATTAGCTACAACTTTAGGTATCAAATCTGCAATGTTATCCAAGTTTCTTTCGGTTTATAAATTGCCAAATTTTATAAAAGAATTAGTAGAGAGTAGAGTTATAGATAGCGTTGCTGTGGTGTTTTACCTTTCAAAATTGGGTGAAAAAGATTTATACGAATTATTACCATTTCTAAAAGACGATAAGATAAACAGCGTTGAGTTGAAATCTTTTTTACCATTTAGAAAGCAGCATCCAACACAATCAATAGCCGAACTTTATAATCAACATATAGCTTCAAAAAACATTAAGGTTTCAGTGATTAGATTAGCCGAAACTGATTTAAAAAGTGGGATTGAAAATTTGAAAAATAATTTGTATAACCTTCTGCCACAAAGCGAAATAATTACAATAGAAAAAAACAAAAAGTTTGTTGATATAAAATTAACTAAAGGAGGGGAAAATTTATTAAGAGATAAAGCAAGGAATAAAAATATAACACTACAAAACTTAATTCAAGAAATCGTTAATTAATATGTCCGATACTTACTATAATTTTTTTGATAAAGAAAAATACAATAAAGTCAAAGCAAATCTTTCTGGTTACAGGCTTGATAATTTTATTCGAGAAGTTGAAAAACGAAAAGGTGATAACAAAGGTTTAATTTTTCCTTTTGCAAGAGGTTTAAGGTTTTCTGCTTCGCTTATTTACGCAATTAGAGATTGTTTAACTGCTTCTAATTTAGAAGTTAATTGGGGGCAATTAATTGATGAAGATGGAATGTATTGTTCGCCAGAGTGTGATATTATAATTCATAAAAAGGGGCATTACGCTAAATGGAATGGAACAGACCAAGGACATCACATAATGGATTTTAGGTTTATTGAACAAAAAAATGCTCTTGCAGTAATTAGTTGTAAATCTTATCTAACTAAATCTGCCATTGAAGTTGAATATTGTAAAAATATGCTGACTTTGGTAAATAAAGTTTGGTTGTTTGCAGAGTGTATTGGTCCCGAAAGCAAGGATATTATTAAAAACGAAGCCACTAGTATTGGCTATGAAAATTTTTGGTATTTGTACACTTGGAATAAAAATACTGGTGTAAGTGAAGATAACATTGATGGGTGGTACACATTCATAGAAGCCGTTAAATTGTTAAGAGAGTTGGGTTGATTCCTTCAATTTGTTTTTTGTCAATAGTAGTATAAAAGTTTTTTAACAATATTTTATTGAAATCCATAACCAATTGATAAACTAACATTTACAAGCCATCACAAAAAAACTCACATCAAAGCAGCAAACATTTACACGAAAGTATTTATAAATTTCAATTAAAAGGTATATGTAGCTGTACAGCATTTACATATTTAATTACTTGTAAATTTTTTCTTACGAACAAAAGAGACGAGCTAAAAGTGTTAATGTACAAAGCCGTAGAAGCGTATTGCACTGTCAACCAAACAATCATCGCAACAAGTGTTACATTATTGGCATCATGCACCGTTTTTGTTGCAAAATTAGCATCGTTGTTTACCTAGCGTATCACATCAGCACAGAAACAAACAAAAGGTGTAGGGTTAGACAAAGACGCACTAAAGGCAATACTAATTCAAACTGCCTATGATATTGCACGCAGTAGTTTTTGCTTACGCCAACCCCCCCAACCATTAGCTACCATTCCCCCTACTCAAAAAAACGAGTTGCAAAAGCAGGCTAACATGTGGCATAATCACCGAAAATCACCGAAATTTTTAGGAATACAAATCATTGGTTTTCAACGCCAAAATTTGTAGGTTTGTTAGAAGCATTATTGAGTGACACTTCAAACAAAAAAATGAAAGAATATTTTGCACTTCAATATACAATGACAAATCGCAG
>JASGCW010000296.1 GCA_030053945.1 Limnohabitans sp. | reverse complement strand
AAAAAAAACTAACAAGGGAGGTTCACGAAACCTCAGTGTCTGATTTTAATGAAAATTTGAATGAAGATAGAGGGCTGTATTGTATGTTTGTTTACGAAAAAATCAGCTGCCGTAACTCAGTGTGAAAAAAGTTACAGTCATTTAAAAGTTAATTTGAAAAAGTGAAAAATTGTGATATTTTGTTATTTTTTAGTGTTTGTGCATTTTTCATCATTTAAATATTTAATTAAAAAAGGTATGTTGAAAATGAAACTAACTTTAATACTAAAAAACAACACTACACCTAATCTCGTCGTCAGCGATGGATCTGTATTGCCGTGACCCCCTGGCATGGATGATCCTATCCTGAGTTATCTTCTCAGGGTGTGTAGAGGGGTACGTCTGCTAGCAGGTACCAAGCGTTAGGGAACGCACCTTGAAATAGAAGCCTGACATACAAAGAGATTAGCATTAGGTAAAAATATATTCATGACTAACAAAAATAAAATAACAATTAAATAACTGATAATATGATTTTTATAAATATTTTGACAGATGAAATTAAACGATTTAATAGAAAAAATTAAAAAGTTAGATGAGGAACGAGATCAAACTTTAATCAATCACTTATGTGGTAAGAAAATAGTGAGTTAGTATATAATTTTAACAGTTTAATTGTTAGATTTAATTGATTCATATGATGGAAATGGGCAATATTTTGAAGAAAGTGAAACTATGCTGGTTAAATCACCTTTCATAACTGAGGATGAGAACAAAGATGAGAGTTGTGATGAGAATGATGCTGATCAATCAAGTTCAGATTCAAATAGCGAATCTCCAGCTTAAAAACAACAAGTAGATTACGAAAAAATGCTAGCTGCAGTGAAATATTGGAGATCAGGGAAAAAGAAAAATTTGAGATGGACAACTGTAAGGAATAATTATAGATTTGTTACTTCAGAGCGTCAACTATTTGAATTTGCAAAGTCTGTTGATAACAGTGGTAATCAAAACCAAAAGTGGAGAGAGGTATCATTGTTTGTTTCAAAAAGATTTGATGAATCAATAGCACAAAAACTTATAGTTCATGATTGTGATTTAAAGACTTGGGGTATTGAAAAAGCTCGTGATCTTCAAATTCCTAACTTTTCTATAAGTAAAGGTTGGCTTCATAATTTTAAAGTCAGACATAGAATTGTTTCCAGAAAAGTAAATAAATTTATTTCTTTTCGAGAACATGATATGGAGGATGATTTGAAAGTTAAAGCGGAACAGTTTGTAGCAAGTGTAAAAGCGAAAATTCCATTATATAATGAATCAGCTGTTTTCAATACCGATCAGTCTGGTTTTAATTTAGAAATGCATTCCGGTAGAACTTTGGCAACAAAAGGAGTAAAGAATGTTGAGCGTTGTGTTCAGCAAGTGAATGCTACCACACATTCTTATACTATTCAACCAGTTATTTCTGCAGATGGAATTCTTCTATCACCTATGCTTGTTGTTCTAAAAGAACCTTCTGGTAAATTGAGTGATCGATTAAAATCTTCTTTATTTAACGCATCAAACATATATGTTGAGTGCTCAAAATCTGGAAAAATGGGAAAAGAACATTTAAAATCATTTTTTGAAAATGTTTACTTCCCTAGTTCACCACAACAATCTTTGCTTCTAGTAGACTCGTGGACAGTTTATAAAGATAGGGAGTTGATTGATTCTGTGAAACCAGAAAATAAATCTTTAGATATAATGATGATACCTCCAAAAACCACAGGATATTGCCAGCCTCTTGACAAATTCTTTTTTAGACCTTACAAAGTTTTCTATCGAAGAATTACTGATAAAATACTTATTCTCGATCTCAATATTCCAATTCGTAACCGGAATGAAATTATCAAAATTCATTCACTTATTCATAATCAGTTTTCATCACCAAGGTATTTAATTAAAAGTCAATTTTATTTTTATATTAACTTATTTCTTATTAAAGGTATCAAAGCATGATTAAATATGCATGGTCATCCTCAGGATATATAGAAAAACCGCATGATTTCCTAACACCTGTACAGTTTTGCTTCGAATCTAAAGCTTTTTTTCTGCATCTCGTTCCTGTAAATATTGTAATATAGATAATATTTGTTTTTTAATTTGTTCATGCTGTAAAGATCCCATTTGTTTTAACCATTTTTATATTAATTTTCATTTTTGTAAT
>JASGCW010000120.1 GCA_030053945.1 Limnohabitans sp. | reverse complement strand
AATTTTAACATTTATTATTTGCTTTAATCATAGTAATCTGTGGCAATTTTTTAAATGCGAATGCCGTGTATTTATAACCAAATTTCTAATGAGTTTTATTTAAAATCTGTGAATCTGTGGCAAAAAAATTAATTGCGAATCTTGTGACAATTGAAATTATTTAAGAGTAATTTGAAGGAACATCAAATCATAAGAATATTAAAACTATGTGGTTAATCGAAATAGAAAAAAAATATATTGATTCAATTTATACTCTCAGAGAATGGGATTCTATTGTTATTGTATTTGATGCTGAAACTATTTTTTTAAAAGGCTTTACTTTTGACCAAATAAATTCTCCTCGAATCGCAAAAAATCCATTTTTAGTCATTTGGGTAATCAAAAACGATTTCTTATTTAAAAAAAATGCCCGATTACCGCAGAAGAAATGGGTTGATCACTATAATTGGCAACCTATTCAAAACGGACTTACTATTGAATTACCGAAGCAAAATTTTAATTTTTTTGGTATTCAACACAAAATCGTTCCAAGTTTGGTTCCTTCAATAGAGATGAAAACGCCACTGGTTTTAAAAGTTTCTTTACCCATTTTAGAAGATTATATTACTAAAACATCTTTGGCTCGTTTACAAGCTTTAAGTTGGGTAATAGTAGAAAATGATGTGTTTATTTTTGGAGAACCTTTGTTGCCTATTCAAGGACAAACCTATTGGATTAATCATAGTTTTGTAATCCCTACAGGTTTTCAATTTGAAAATAATTTCATAAGTAAACCACTCCAAAATAAAATTAACCCCACCGAAGAATTCTTTTATGTGCTAGACACTTCGTCTAGTTTTATAAAAATTGAAAAGTATGCTATACGACCACTTTCATTGAGTTCTTTTAGATTGACTGTACAAGATGGAAAATGAAGCAATAAAATATAGCAAGGTTTACGATAAGTATTTCTGGGACATCAGCAAAGAAACTGCTGCTGATCCGCCTAATTATGTGTTTGAGTTATCAAACCAAATGACCATTGCTTATCATACCTATATCAATGAAGTAGTTGATTTTATAGCTGTTTCAGGTTGTCCGTCTTTAGGAGCTTTATTTTTAACTATAATTGCTACCAATCCTGATTGTGATGAGGATATCGAATATATTAAAAGTTTTGCTTTTCATAACAGAATGGTTTTTAATATAAAAGAAGACCATTTTCGTTTTCAATCGGCGATTGATTTTTTATATATTTTAAAATCTTTACCAGAAGAATATAAATCAGGGGAAAACAGGAAATTATTATTCCGACTCTTATTTCAAAATGCTCATAATGCCATTGGTGCCCAAAAAGCAAAAAAAGTACTTCAAGGTTTTGATTCGGCTCTTGAAACTTTAGTCAATTCTCAAAAAGACGAATTTAACAAAGCGGTTTTTATCAATGATTTTAGAACAATTGCAATTTTAAAGAAAACCTTTCCGTTAAAAGAATCCATCATTACTGCTTTTCATAAAGTGGTTGATGTTAATTTTCAGTCTTCTCTAAAAGAAGGTGTGCTTGATAATGAAAAAGAGACTTCTTTGAACGGAGCCGACTTTGATACAATTTTAATTAATAATTCAGAGACTTTTCATATAGGTAGTCTTATCAAAAATATTTGGGCGGGTTTATCGGTCTCTATGCATCATAATTTTGCAGGAATTCAACCTTTAGGAGGTGTAGCCGATTTGACTAATAAAGGTGATTTTGATAAACTTTTAATTTCTGAATTTGCTTATGATGATGATGTGTTTATGTCGCGTGTGGCAAATAACGAAGCCTTGTATATAGAGCGAGAAATTCCGCCTCAAAAAAATACGTTTATTCGTTATATACTTATAGATACTTCCATTTACAATTGGGGGACACCTAAAAAGATAGCTTTGGCAATGGCTTTAGCAATGGCAAAACATCCTAAAAATCAAGTAGAAACCAAAATTATTTTGGTTGGAACTAATGCAGAACAAGTACCTTATCAAACAGTTTCAGATATTGTACAATCGACTAAAATTATTTCAAATAAAATGGATTGTGCTTCGGGATTAGAAAGTTTTTTTAGAGAAAACGAATTGAAACCAAACCAATCGGAGGTATTTTTTATAGGAGCAGAACAGGTTTTTAATGTAGAGAAATTCCAAAGGGTTCTTTATAATCATTTCGAACAAATAAATTATGTTTTTTCTATCAATTTAGAAGGTTTTGTTCAAGTGTTTAAACATCAAACTAAGGCAAAAACACTTTTGCAAACTATTTGTTTACCATTAGAGGAACTATGGAAAAAACCAAAGAATAGCCAACAGGAGCAAAGTAGTATTTTCATAATGAAGAAAACTTACCTATATTATATCACGTGGTACCAGAATTTGGCAAACTGTTAAGTTTTGAAAACGATATTTATTTCGTTAAAAACTTTTGCTTGTACAAATTTCATCAAGCTGATTTTACAAAGGGGGTTGAATTGGTTTTTGTCAATTTACCTGTTACGAGTGGAGAATTTCTGCTAAGGAAAAATAATAAAAATCATCTTGTATTATATTGTAAAAGTGAGAAAGGTATAAAGTATTTAGTTGATATTTCAACTAAAGAAATTAGAGCATTAAATCAAAATCACGAATTTCCTAATGATATTACAGAAGACCAAAAAATCTTTCTCCAACTTCAGAAAAGTGGATATTTAAAAATTTCTGTAAAACAAACTTTGGAAAAAGCATTTATTGCTGAAAATACCTTGTGTATTAATGGTTATAAGTTTGATAATTTTTATTTTACTAGAAACGATAGAATTATTTCAAATGGATTTCAAATTGAACAGAAAGATAAAATTGAATTTAGTCAAAAAGCAAATTTGTATTTTAAAAAGAATAAAGGAGGAGCTAATCTTGAAATCATTAAGTGTATAAGAGAACATACAGATAAATCGCTTCAGGAAGCAACAGCGATTCTAAACTCTACAGGTTCTATAGTACTAAATGATGTTTTATTGGTAGAAGCGGAGTCACTAAAATTAAAATTAGAAGTTTTGGGGGCAGTTTGTTATATTAAAATTTCGAGTTTATATACGTATGATGGAAGAATTATTACGCTCAATCATGGTACGTTAAAACTAGAAGATACGACATATGGTATTTGCATATTTATTCCGTTTGTTTTAAAAAGTCATACCATTGTTGCTACAAATGAGTATTATGCTGGGAATAGTTTTTATGTTCCAACTGGAACCAAATTAAAAAAGATTAGTGAAGCTGAGTTCACTACAAAATTTTTACATTCATTTATTAATAAAAAAGGTTAAAATGCAACTTAAACTAGAACTTTCAACTCAAAATGCTTACCCTCTACAAGGGCTTTTAGTACGTGGTGAAACAGTTTCACAATGGTTGGTCGCATTTGATAATTTAGGGCTTCAAGATGGTAAATTTAGTTTTTATCCTGTGCCAAGTAAAGTGGCTAATGTGCTTTACGGATGTTTCGTTATAGGTGACTTTACTGAAAAAATAAAGAGTAGATTAGGAACAAACCAACTTTTACAAAGCATAGAAAATAAGTTATTTATAACCGAGTTTACAACTGTTTCGCCTCAACTCTGTGAAGTTGATTTTCAAAAGGTTTTTGATGAAGGTTTGTATATATTACACCCAGAAGTTGGTTTTTATCAAATAGAAAATCCTATTGATTGGTGCGATCTCCTCGATTTTCAATTTGTTGAGAAAGAACCAAAGATTATTACGCCGCTTAAATCGGTATATATTCCTTCAGTGATTAAATCGGCACACGTAGAAGTCAAAGAGCAAGATATCGAAAAGAAAATGCTTGAAATGATTAAAGGTGATGCAGCTACTACCGAAGATTCACCGTTTAATTTAGAAAAACTAATGCGAGGTAACGGAAAAGAAATTGATAAACTAATGGCTTATTTCGATAAAAATCCTGATTTAGCCCTAAAGTTTGCTCTCCCGCTTGATAGTGTAGGTAGCTCACGTGGGTCTGTTTTAGGAAACTATGAGTTTAAAGGTTTTGGAGTTAATTTTTTTAACCGAATTAGAAAAAGTCTTAATAACTTGGATCCCATTGATTTAGGTAGAGCTGGAGGTTTTCTGATTGCTTTCTTTATTATACGAATATTTTCTGTATCAACTTTATTTGATGGCAGTATTTTACCTATTTTCGGTTACATAGTATTAATAGTGATTTTGATAATTATATTTAGCTTATTATTTTCTGGTTCGTCTGGAGGTTTGAATTATGGAAGTGGTAATTCTGCTGCATTGTTAGAAAATAAAAAATTCGAAGCCCTTAAAAAGAAATATGAACAAGTCGCTGAGGAATTTATAAGAAAAGGACAATATCATAAAGCCAGTCATATTTATTTAAAACTGTTAAAAGATACAGCAAAAGCAGGAAAAGCCCTCGAAGCAGGTAAGTTTTACAACGATGCAGCCAGTATTTATGAAAAAGAAAGTTATCTAAAAATAGAAGCAGCTCGTTGTTATGAATTAGCACATTCGTACCAAAAAGCGATTAATATCTATAAAACATATAATAATTATGAAGAAAAAATTGGCGATTTATATCAATTGTTAGACAAACAAGAAGAAGCAGAAAAGTATTATTCTATAGTTTTAGATAAATATGAAAAAGAACAAAAGTATATACCTGCTTCTGAACTACTTATTCGTAAATTAAATCGTTTTGATGACGGGCAGAATCTACTTTTAAAAGGTTGGACACAAGGTAAAAATAAACACCAATGTTTAGTTACCTATTTTAACAATCTTCCAGATCAAGAAACCCAAATAGTCACATTAAAAGAATTTTATGAATCAACAATTGATGCATCTCTGGAAAACCAATTTTTAGATGTTTTAAAAACGATGTTTACCCATCAAGATTATATGCGAGAAACAATTTCGCCTATAGCATTTGAAATCATTACAAATAGAATGGAAAAGTATCCTGGAATAATTAATGCTTTAGCTCATTTTGTACCTGAAAATTACCTTTTACACGATGATATTAGTCTGTTTAAATTAAGAAATAGTCTGAGATAGTTGTTATATAGCTCTAAAATTATCATTCACGTTTTTATGCTTGTAATTATCGTGAATTTGTATTTATTGTTAATTGTAAAAAAATAAAATGAAACCTTTAAAATATCAATTTTTTGGTTCTCTAGATTCGCAGGATCTAGATGTTGTTTTCTTCGTCGATTCAATGCCTGAAACTATTCAGCAAAAATTAAACTTATCAAAAGAATATAGTGAAATTTTGCAGGACGAGTTTATAAGCAAAACGATCAATGCGAATTTAGCTGTCCTTGAAAATGGAGTTATAAAACAAGTTTACAAGGGAACTGCGGATGAATTAAATAATGCGTTGTATCATACCTATTCTTTTCATAAGCAAGATTTTGAGAATCAAATACAAAGACTTTTACCAAGAGATATTGACTTAAAGTTTTTGCGAAGCAGCCGAATGATTCTCTCCTTTTTGAGTAAGACAAAATATAGAGCAAGTATAAAAGACGCACTACGAAATAATTTGCATCACAAAATTCAAGTTTTGAAAGAAATTGATTTGGCTACTATAACGGATTTTGGAAAAACACAAAATGCGATTGATATTTTCAAAAGTATCGCTTTTCAAATAGGTCAAAGTGTAGCACTTCATAATGGAGATGAATATTATACCAAAAGTCAAATTGCTGAATCTTTCCCTGAATTAAGGAGTTACCTTGCAAGGGAAATCAATTCTGATTTGAGTAAGTTGCAATTTTGGTTGGTTAAGTATATTAAGATTCTTGAAATTAGAGCCGAAACAATGATACAGCTAGAAGAATGATATTTCTTTAGGTATCAGATGTAATTAATCGAGAATTAAAAAATGAATATTTTAGCTTTTTCTTTCAATCTGTAGTAAAATATTGAGCCTTATAATGCCTAATATTCCGTTTATTGTGTTTTATTTTAGTATCGTAAATATTATTACTTAACAATTTGTTTTAGGAATAGTGTTTATTGTGATTTTATCTTAAAATAACTTTCTTTTTTATGTGTTTTTTTTAATTAAAATATTAAAAAATAGATGTTTACATAAAAATGAAATCAAACACAATAATAGCTATTCATTTTCGATATAGTTCTAAACAACAAACTATGAAAAGGATTAACATTTGTAATGAACAATTTGAAAAATTATTAGAACAAGCAAAAGTTCCAACCTTAACGGAAACAGAAGTCAAAGAGATTGAAAAAGTAAGACAAGATTTTCTACAAAATTATAATCTTGGAAGAATATATAGTTTAACTGAAGAGGATTACTTTAGTGATTTTAATAAAGAAGGTGGCTGCTTTGAATTTGATCTTGAGGTGACAACGAAAATATTAGGAGATATTCAAAGTAGTTTTGCCAATAAATATGGACAAATTTCAGATTTCCCTGTAATAAAATCTATATTTCAAAAAATTATTTGGTTAGATGCGTCCAAAGCATATGAAAAAGAAGGTTCGATTTCAGTAGATTTTGATAAAATAGTTTTATTGTCTAGAGAAATTGCAGATTTTGAAAACGATAAAAAAGTATTACCTAAGCTTTTAAGTATTTTCTTTCCTGATGTTTTTATACCAGTTTTTGATCACCAAGAAATAATTTTAAAAAAGCTTTTAGTTGATGCAAAGATCTCAGAAAAAAACGGTCTTGGAAATTATGTTGAAAACAATTTTGATCTTTTGACCATCAAACGAAAGTTGGAAAGTGAGTTGGGAATGACAATAAATAGTTATGAATTTTCTAAATTACTTAACAAGTTTATTGCAGAAGAAGCAGATACCGTTGCTTTGCAACATCAACTTCATAAAAATGCTATAATAGAAGAGCGACTAGATACTAATACTGATTTTTCGGGCGAAACTGTAATTCTGGATGCTTCAAACAATATAGTAAATTCCTATCATAAAGGGCAGTCTTTTGATAGTGTTGGAGTTGCTAATCCAATTGTAAAAGAATCCAGAAAAGTAGAACAAAATCAATTTTTATCTGTACCAACAATTGAAGGAGTTAGTATTGATAAAGGCAATTTTGCTATTTCTAATTTAGAAGATGAAAAGAATTTAATTTCATTAAAAGCAGAATTTAGCACTAATAGCGAAAAGATAAATTATAATGAAAAAACAACTATGACTGAATCAATAAGTAAATTGGCAATTGAAGAATTTGATATACAAACGTGCCAAATCTTGTTGCACAAGAATAGAACAAAACTTTTGCCAAACTTAAGATATTACGATAATGAAAAACAGCTTTTGGTAAATGGTCAGTTTGATACTGGAGTAGTGGGAGTAATGGATATGCTTACTGTAGATGAAAATGGAAATTTTGTAGTGATAGAATTTAAGCGTGAAAAAAAGGATGAAAGCTTGGGTAGGATACTGCGTTATATGGGTTGGTTAAAAAGCGAATTATGTAATTCAGGTCAATCAGTAAAAGGAATAATCATTTCAAATCACAATGATTTGAATTTGATGTTGATTTCAAAAGCAGTTTCTAATCTTTCTTTTTTAAAACTAACTATAGATATTTCTCTGACAGAACAAAAATAATAGTACTTCTTAGCAGTGCATTCGCTTTTAAAATTATTTTAAAAAATTTGAAGAAATAACCACAGATGCACAGATTTTATATTAAGTTTTTTAGAAAATTATTTATAAAATTATCCGCTTAGCGGAAATAAATATTAAATTTTATACTTTATCCAGTTATTTTAATCTGTGCATCTGTGGTAATTTTTTATACGCAAATGCAGTGATTTCTGAGTTAATAGCTCTTATGTTTGTATAATGTAAAATCAATGATTTTATGTTTTCAAGCATAAGAGTTTTTTGTTTGTATTAAATTGGTAATTAAAAAATGATTTTCACAACGCAAAATAACTACGAATTACTTTTTGAATCTTTGCTTCAATGAAAATAAAGCAAAATGGAACTTCAAGAAATTATCAAAAACACATTTGAAATTTTTAATTATTCAACACCATTGGAGATTACAAATGTTTGTAAGGTATGTTGTATGTGTAAAGATAATACTTCAAAATTAATCAGCCTTCCTTTGCGCGAAATTCCAATTGATTTAATAACTGAATACAATGATGGTGCTCAAGCATTGAATTTTGATATGTCTGAATTTAAGTATTTTCTTCCTCGATATTTAGAATTAATTTCTGAGTTTAAATTTACTTCAGCAATTGATATTGCTTTGAGTTTAAAGAATTTGAATTTTGATAAAGATTTGTTTTGGAATAATTCAGAAGAAATTAAGTGTATTAACGATTTTACGGAAGTCTTTTTTAAAAAATGTTTGGAAACAGATAAGTTTTGGAATGAAGGAAGTTTACTAGATATTATTTGTATGTTCTACAATTCAGGAATTGATATTTATAAATTATTGAACTTATGGCTTATTGAATTGCGTAATTTTTCTATTATTCATTTAGAACAACTAATTAATAATAATTTTAGTAAAAGATGGAAAATGAGAAAATTTGGTTTCGGTGATGCTTATTTTTATCAGACAATAGAAAATTGGGTGATAAAAAATAAACAAATTATACTTGAGGCTATAGAACGTCATATTTTTGAACCTACTCTAGAAGAAGAACAACTTCAAAAACTTAGTTATTTATACGATGTAATAAAATATCTATAGTGAAGTATTTAAGAAATTTTGATAGATTATAATTATTATGAGGTTGAAAATTAATATTGTTAATAGATTACGTAAAATAACTGCGTATTACTTTTTGAATATTTGTATCAAAGAAATTAAAAATGAATTTACAGCTTTTACATCAAATGATTGCGCAAGACTACATTAAGGTAAATAAACATCCTAATGCCGAATTGTATATCTATAATTACACCCAGTTTGCCCAATTTGAAAGAGTTTGGAACGAAGTTACGCTGTCTTGTAGAGGGTTAATTTTAAATGACACAAATGAAATCATAGCCAGACCTTTTCCTAAGTTTTTTAATTTAGGTGAGCCTGAAGCACAAGAATTGCCGCCAACTTCTTTTCAAGTTTTTGATAAGTTAGACGGTTCGCTAGGTATTTTATATTGGTTGGATAATAAACCATATATAGCGAGTCGGGGTTCGTTTTCGAGTGAACAATCGGATAAAGCCAACGAATTATTATATCAAAAATATGTTGATGTAATTCCTAATTTGAATCCTGATTACACCTATTTATTCGAAATTATTTACCCAGAAAATAGGGTAGTAGTCGATTATGGGAACGAGGAAAAATTAGTACTCATCGGAATGGTAGAAACCAAAACAGGAATCGAATTGCCGCTTGTGGACATTGGTTTTCCATTAGTGAAAGAGTATAATGGATTTTCTAAAATAGAGGAATTAACACAGCAACAATGGGATAACCACGAAGGTTTTGTCATTCGTTTTGAAAATGGATATAGAGTGAAAATAAAATTTGAAGAGTATGTTCGTTTACACCGAATTCTAACCCAATTCTCAACTGTTGATATTTGGGAATGTTTGTCAGGTGAGACTTCTTTACAGATTTTACTAGAAAACGTACCTGATGAATTTTTTGAATGGGTTAAAAAAGTGGAATCCGATTTAAAAAAGCAATTTCAAGCAATTGAAGAAGATTGTAAAAAATATTTTAAAGTGTTAGAAAACAGAAAAGAGACTGCTTTTTATTTTCTAGCTCATCCACATAAAGATGTTTTGTTCAATATGCTAAACGAAAAGGAATATGCTAAAACCATTTGGAGAAAAATAAAACCTAAATTTGAAAAGCCATTTACGAGTTCTAATTTGAATGATTGAAGTTACAAAGTAAATGTTTTAAAAAATAGCCACAGATTCACAGATAAAAAATACACATCAAGTGTGAATTTGGATTTTTTTAATAAAAAGTGGATATTTTGCTACTAATTTGAACTATAAAAAATGTAAAATCTGTGAATCTGTGGCTATTAAAAAATATTCAGACTTTTTAAATATGAATATTATAGTTATGATTATAAGGTTAAAAAACTAATTTTTCTAACAGCTTTTCAA
>JASGCW010000295.1 GCA_030053945.1 Limnohabitans sp. | reverse complement strand
GCCTATTTCTTTTACTAATATCTTCATGATTGATTTTAATTATAAGTTATGAGTTGTTAATAGATTTTGGATTGCACCTTTTAAATCATTTTCAAATATACGAAATGCGTTCAATTTTCTTAAAACTGAATAATCACTAATATTTTCCGCTACGTAATGAACTGCTTGATGAGCCTTGAATTTTGATAACTTTCTTCCTGTTAATCCGCTAACTGTTTTCAATATTTCTATTAATTTGTCTTTGGGATTTGGTGTTTTTTCTAAGCAATTAATTGAAGGTAAATCGATTTTCTCTTTGAAATTTCTGTTTCCGGCTGCTTTTTTAATGGCTTCTTTGTTAATTAACAGCCAGGTTTCCATCATTTTTACCGGAATTACACAAATCACAATATTTTTATGTTTTTCCTCAATTTGCTCCAATACTTCTTTTTTTCTGGTTTCAACCATGTTAATATCTGTAGTTTCAGCATCTCGGTGATATATCAATAAGTCAAAAGGATAATAGCGTTTTGCAAATTCTATTTGTTTTTGTATGTTAGATTTATCGGGAGGATTTTTTAATTGCCTGAAATCTGCAAAAGAGATGGACGTATGTAATTGAGGAAACTTATTATCTAATACCCATTTAGATACAATTGTTAAAATTTTATCGGAACTCCCATCACCTATTAAAGTTATTTTTATTTCACTCATTATATTTAAAGAGCTGTAATTGATTAATATTTTCGGCAACCGTACGTTTTGTTGTATTCTGTGGTTTATTCTGATCTTTTGGTAATGGTTTTTGATGGTCTATCGTGTTTGTATCGGGAGTTGTATCTAAATACGCATATACTTCGCCTAATGTTATTTTTTCTAAATCTCTCCATGTATCATGTAAACAAGCAAATCCTGTGTATTTAATTTTTTTATTAAATGGTTCATGGAAATACTCTTTTTCTTTTGCCAATAGCAAACTATCATCTGGTACTAAACTAACAACCAAAGGGGAATGAGAATTTATAATTACTTGACGTAATGGATTATCGTCAGCAACTTCATAATCAGTATCGGTTGCCATGTCTTTCAATAAATTAACCATTTCTTTTATTTTTTTTGGATTTATACCGTTTTCCGGTTCTTCCAAACATATTATCCCATTACTTTTATTGTCTTCGTTTATAATTGCGAGTGCTAAAAAACGCAAAGTTCCGTCGGAAAGTGATTGTGCAGGTAAAACAAGTCCACCTTTAAATTTAACTTGCAATGTTAATAAATCTCTTTTCTCATCTTTATCCACATTTATTTCATCTACATCACTTACCAGTTCTTTTAATTTGTTTGTTAGAGTTTGATATAAATCAATATTCTTTTTTTCATTTAATAATCTGTATGTTGTTGCAGGCAAATTACTTCCATTTGCTGTAATTTCAGCATTTTTTACTTCATAAGTTGTATTCGGATTGCGCATTGCACTTGGTTCAAATTGTAACATATTCCAATTTCGCATTTCTTGCCTCACTAAAAATGCTGTTGGAGATTCTGCTGTTACTGTTGATAACAAAGTCCTTGGCATTTTTTCTGCAATGAATTCTGATGTTCTACCCTTATTGCCATCCTGATGTAATTTAATTTTTTCGTTTTCTGTTGATATGAATGGAGCTCTTGTAGATCGTCTACCGTATAAAACTGAATTTAACCACTGTGTTGTATGATTAAATTTTAAACTATTTTTTGTTTCGGTTTGTGTTATTGGTACTAATTCTTCTTTAACTAATTCTATTAATTCTCGATCTAAAACTGCTTCGTTTGATTTAAATTCCAATTCCAAAGTATATCTTAAACTGGTTATAGTGGCTTTGGCTGTTTGACCCAAATCATCTATCGCCTCTTTGGGAATGAGCATATCTATTTCAAATTTTATTGAATTATATCTGTCCGAGCCACTCTTATAAAATATATCATTGATATTTGAATGCTTTAAATTTTCACTTCTGATAGATTTTGCTGCCTGTAAAATAGTATCATCTGCTAAACGAGATAAAAACAAAATTGCATCAAAAAAATTTGATTTTCCTGCGGCATTTGCTCCTGCTATACAAGTAAATGTCCCCATATATAATTCTGTATTTAACAAACTTTTAAATCCATCAATTTTAATTCTTGTTATCATTTTAAATAGTTATAAGTTATGAGTTTTTTCTTTTTTGCTGTGATAATTATGCTTCGGATAAT
>JASGCW010000119.1 GCA_030053945.1 Limnohabitans sp. | reverse complement strand
ATTGGTCTTGGAGCAGCTGTAGATTTTATTCAACAGATAGGTATAAATAAAGTTTCGGAACGAGGAAATGAACTGGCTACCTTTTTTAAAAAAGAATTAATAAAAAACGAACAAATTGAGTTGGTAACGCCACTCAATAGTTCAAATACAGGAAGTATTGTTACGTTTAGAATCAAGAACAAGGATAACCAAAAATTTGAAACTGCATTACGAAAAAAATACCACTATTTTGTAAGATCAATTTATGAAAATAATTTAGATGCGCTACGAGTATCTTGTTCCATTTATAATACAGAATCAGATTTAAAAAATCTTTTAAAAATCATAAATATAGTATGTGTAGAAAGTAATTAGAAAATGTTTAACGCAAAATAATTACGTAGGTAAAAATTACTTTTGAACTCTCTAATTTTGATAAATATGACTATAGAAGATTTAAAATCACAACAGCTAATTCTTTTCGAAGTAATTTCGGGTAGTAAATCTTTTGGATTAAATACTCCAACTTCAGATACAGATATAAAAGGTGTATTTTATTTATCAAAAGAAAAATTCTTTGGACTAGAATATATACCTCAAATTAGCAATGAGACCAATGACATAGTGTATTATGAATTGGGACGATTTGTTGAACTCTTATTAAAGAATAATCCAAATATTTTAGAAATTCTCGCCACACCTGAGGATTGTATTTTGTACAAACATCCTATTATGGAGCAGTTACGTTTAGAAGATTTTTTGTCAAAATTGTGCAAAGATACTTTTGCAGGCTATGCAATGACTCAAATTAAAAAGGCTAGGGGACTTAAGAAGAAAATTGTGAATCCCATAGCGAAAGAACGTAAATCATTATTGGATTTTTGTTATGTATTACAAGGGTATGATGCTATTGAGTTAAAGCATTGGTTTAAGTTGAATAATTATACACAGGAGGATTGCGGATTGATTAGTATTCCACATTCAAGAGGAATGTATGCTATTTTTTATGATGAAAATCAAGCTTTAGGATATAAAGGAATAGTTAAAAATGAAAAATCAAATGAGGTTTCTTTGTCATCAATTCCAAAAGGTGAAAAAGAAGTTGGTTATTTGTATTGCAATCAGGATGGTTATTCACAATATTGCAAAGAGTATTCTGAATATTGGGAATGGATGGAAAAACGTAATCAAGAGCGTTATAATGTAAATCAGTTGCACGGCAAAAATTACGATAGTAAGAATATGATGCATACAATTAGATTGCTACAAACGGCCTTACAAATAATGCAAACAGGTACTTTAAATATTCGTGTTGTCAATAGAGAAGAATTGTTATCAATCAAAGCAGGAGAAATGGAATACGATGATTTAATGAAATTAGCTGAAAAATTAATAGAAACAATTGAAGAAATAGCTACGCTAACAAGTTTACAAGAAATACCTGATAAAACTAAAGCAGAGACTTTTTTAATACAAATGCGAAATCAGTTATATGAGGTAAGTAAATAAGTCTTAGCCGTATGTTCGATTATGGTTCTATTAGATTTGTTTTTTTAAAACAATTGAATAACCATAATTTTTTAAATAAAATTTTACACCCGATAGATTTTAAAAACCTGTCGGGTGTAAATAAAAGAATCCAATTTTATTTTTTAGTTGGCTTTTCTATCACACGTTGTGAAGGATTAGATAAACCTTTTATTAATCCATCATAGATATGGCTCAAATCATCTGGCTTTAATCCATTGTTAGAATGGCAACCAAAACAAGAACCCTGATAATTGTACTCTTCACCATTTTGAATGTAAGTTTCCATAGTAGAGTTTGCAAGTTGACTCGTTCCTATAGCTACACCAGCTACTTTTAATGAATCTATACTAGGATTAAAACTATTACCATTAGGAGCTGCACCATTTGCTGTCCAGGTCGCTCCAATGAATAAATAGTTTTTTCGGACGTCTTTACCTTTAAGTCTAGAAAGTACAGCATTATTTATAGCAATTACTTCGCTATTTGATGCTGCTACTGATTTATCTTCAGCATTTGGCTGTGTATTAATTGAACTTCCCCAAGGTTTGGTTCTTACGGTATTGCTTGGTGTGATTTTATAACCTTCTTTAGCTTTTATAGAATCACCTGAAAATGTCATATGTGATTGATTAGGATCATCACTTAAATTGTTGTTAAAAATCCAATCGCTACCCTTATCTGCGGGTACATTATTTACTTTATCATCTTTAGTTAAATAAGAATAAGCTGCATTAGGAGTGTTTTTCTGGTGTTCAAAAGTAGCCCAAACCATTTCTGGATGACCGTTTGCACTTCCTACAATATGCATACCTACAAGTGCTAATTTAGCGGGTTGCTCTCCTTTAATCACCCACAATTTATCACTCTTTTTGTCATAGGTAGGTATTATGGCATCTATAATAACATAATCTTCCTTATTTTTTAATTTAGATGCATCTACCCAAGAAGTTTTAATTTCAATGGCCAAAGTATTCGGATTTTTTAAAGTCACTCCATTGGCTTTTGCAAATGCAAAAATACTGTCTTTTTCAGCTTTGGTAGTTGGAAATTTATCTCCAGACATTTTCTTTTGATTAACAGCTTTTAAAAATTCAGCATAAACATCATTGACCATTGAAATGTAATATACTAAATTTCCATTTGCATCCATAAGTACATCGTCTGTAGCTTGACCTTCCTCGGTAGTAATTTTCCCTGTTTTATCTATGTTAGTAAAAGCTCTTAACATTTGGCCTTCTTGATTAGGAATTAAAATACGATGGCCATCAACTTTTGGAGATACCGTATAGAATTCAGGTGACTCAAATACAGTTTTTCCCGATTCTTCTTTTGAAGTCATCCACAAAAACATACGTTCCGACCATTTGTAAAAATCACAATTGTTGTTGTGAACAAAATCAACGCTATTTGCGGGAGTTACAATTCCGTTTTCAGAACTTGAGCCGCTTTTAAACCAAGAATTAAATTCAGAATCTGTTAATTCGCAACTAGGTTTTACATCCTGCGGCAAATAATTATTGCTTTTATCAAAGCAACTAATTGCTAAAACACTCAAAATCGATATTGAAATCGATTTAATCACTACAATTTTTCTCATACTTAATTTGTTTATTGTTCTGAGAGTAAGTTAGCAAATTTCTTATTTTTTTAAAAAGTTAAAAGGGAATATTTTTACATTTTTTTAACATTTTTGGTATGATTATTGTTGATTTTAAATGAAAAACAATCAAAATCATCATTATGAGCGATGTACGAAACAATTTTGGCAAAGAATCAGTGACAAGAAAATCAAGAAAACTTCCAGTTCGATTGGACTTGACTGCGTTAGTAAGTATTTCTTTCTTATTAATTATGTTTTTTATGTTATCTTCTTCTATGTCGAGACCACAAGCAATGGATTTAGGAATGCCTGATAAAATTGATGTAGATTTTGAAAATAGTGCAATTTGTGATTGTGCTGATGATAGGTCAATGACTTTAGTATTAGGTAAAAACAATGAAATAATCTCTTACTACAGATTAGTAAATAATCCTTATGACGGTCCCAAAAAACTTACTTATGATAAAAATAGTTTGCGTAGGGAGTTACTTAATAAAAGTAACCTTGTTTTGCAAAAATACAATAACGATCCTAAAAAAGGGCTTATTGTAATTATTAAGCCAAGTAAAGAAAGTGGTTATAAAAACCTAGTTGATGTTTTAGATGAAATGGCTATAACTGATGTAAAAACATATGCTATCGTAGATTTATTACCAACAGAGAGAGTATTGTTGGAAAAATTTCAATAGCAAATTTCATTAATTCAAATACATTGTACTATGAGTGATGCACGCAACAATTTTGGCAAAGAATCAGTGACTAGAAAATCAAAAAAGCTTCCAGTACGATTGGATTTGACAGCGTTAGTGAGTATTTCATTCTTACTAATTATGTTTTTTATGTTGTCTTCTTATATGTCAAGACCACAAGCAATGGATTTAGGAATGCCAAGCAATAATTCTATATGTAGTGATCACCCTCCTAGAATATATTGCGGTGATACTAGAGATATTACTTTGTTATTAGGAAAGAATAATAAAATAATTTACTACTACGGATTGTTGACCATACCATTAGAAGGCCCTAAAAAACTAACTTACGATAAAAATAGTTTGCGCAAGGAACTTCTAAATAAGAATAAAGCTATTTTAAAAAGGTATGATAACAATCCTGGAAAAGGGCTTATTGTTCTTATAAAACCTAGCAAAGAAAGTACTTATGAAAACTTAATTGATGTTTTAGACGAAATGGAGATAGTAAATGTAAAAACGTATGCAATTGTTGACCTTACTCTGGAAGAAAAAATACTATTACAAAATTTAAAATAGTAACATAATAAAATTCGTTGTAACTATTCAGTTATAGCTTTATTTGCTTGACAAAAAATTCAAACCAACGTAAATGCCAAATAGCAAACCCCACAAAACAAATAAATTCAAAGAAACAAATCTCAATTCCGAAACTTCGGTACAAAAAGTATCGAATATCCAAAATGTTTGACTTTTTGAATTATTAAAATATTGGGATTTATTTAGCTTTGCTCAGTTCGGCTTCGCCTCGAGTGTATTTTGTCATTTGTGTTTTGTTATTTTATTTTTTATTTAACTGGCTGAAAAGTTACAATTCGTTTTTAGTTTTGTATCATAATTAGGGGCTGCTCTTAAACTTGTTTTCTCTACTACACCTGACAGGTTTTGAAACATTTGACCAGATTTAGACAACGTTTACAAAAAAATGTCTTAATTTGATAAATGTTTAAAAAAATGACTTTCTGAATCGCTTATTCAAATTGATATTTTATGTATTTATAAAAATACTACACTTAATTGTATAAATGAATAATTACTTTTTGTTACTTATTCAAATTTCAAACACCTGTTTATTAGAGATTTATCTTACTTACAATGTTGTTCGTTTAAGAAAAAAAGCCGTTTGTATAAAATATAAATTTTTATAACGATTAGTTGCTTTTGTTTTTATTTTTAATAAAAAAACAACTAATTTAAATTTAAAATGAAAAATATTTTATTAAAAAAGTGTATTTTATTGAAATTATTAATAGGATTTAATTCTATTTTTTGTTTTAGTCAGGTAGGCATTGGAACAACTACACCCCAATCTACTTTAGATATTACTGGAAATCCTACATCAACTACAACTTTAGATGGTGTAATCCCCCCAAGATTAACTGGCGACCAACTAGGGGCAAAAACCTATACCGCCACACAAACTGGAGCTACAGTATATGTTACCGCAGCTAAAACTACAGCGACAAATCCTCAAGTTGTTGATGTATTATCTGCTGGTTTATACTATTTTGATGGTATTAAATGGAGACTCCCTGAAAGTAACTTAAAGTTTATTTATGGAACTTTAGGTTCTGGTACTACTGCAAATATGAGTACTTTCTCATACACAGGATCCTACATTGATTTACCGCCTGGAGAATATTTAGTTAATGTTCAAATGATTTGTTCTACTAATGGTTTAATACCTGCCGGAGAAGGTTATATGATAAGATCAACTTTTTCAGATTCAACAACTTCTTCTACTAAATCAGTCGATATCATTGGATCCGATTTAATTTCAAAAGATATCCAAGGACCTGGTGTTTATTTTACTTTATTTGGTTTTATTAGGATTAAAAACACTAGTGCAACAACAAAAAGATATTACTATTGGAAAATAGATTGTGGTGCTTACGGCACAGGAACTAGTGCTACAACTTTATCTCAGTTCGGAGGAGATTCCTCAGTATGGCGAGAAGATATAATTTATGCCTACAGGACAAGTTAGATTTTAGTGACTATTCAGTTAGCTAGGGCTTGTTTAGTAGTTATTATTGATTAGTAAGTTTTTAAAGCAATATAATTAAATGGTTATTAGTCTTCTGTAAATTTGACTAATTGCTTGATTTTTAACTACAACACCTGACAGGTTTTGAAAACCTGTCAGGTGTTGTAAAGAAACTGAATTAAACAACAAAGCCCTATTTATTTGCAAATAAACAAAGTATTAGCTGAATAGTTACAAGTTTTATAAATTGTATTTTTTTTTCTAAATATATAAGAATTTAAAAAAAAGATTACATTTGCACTGCAATGAAAATGCTAAAACAACATATCAGTTTAAACCCAGTGTCGCTAAGAATAGAGGCACAAGATCGTTTTTATATGATAAATAAGGGATGTTTTGGTGATTTAATTGACAAAAAAGTTATAGCATAAATCAAGTTTTAACAAAAATATACCAAAGCGTCCTTCCAAAAAGGGCGCTTTTTTTGTTTTTAAGTAAATTTTGAAGCGTAAAAATTAATATATAATGATAAATAAACCATATTGAAATGGGTTTTTTTGAAAAAAAATAAAAAAAATGTTTAATGCATAAAAAAAATAGAAAATAAATACTCTTGGAAAGTAATCAGATGAGAGACAGTCATTTGGCAATTTCAAAGTAATCTGCAAGTAAGCGGACAGGATTTTTTATGCTTAAAAATTAATTTAACTACTTGAAAATCAGTAAATTATTTTTAAAAAATATTTGGAAGTTATATTTTTTTGACTTTATCTTTGCCTCAGAATTTTAAAAGACAACAAGTCATCAAAATCAAGAATAATAAATAATTATGAATACACAATACCAACATAAGATGCAAATACAAAATAGACTAGAGGAATCAGTAAGTGATTTCCGTTTATTTCCAAGTGCGGATTCTGCGTACGGTATTAGGGGTGTAAAACTTAAAAGATATATATAATACGATTATATAGCATAAGTTGAAAGCACCCAAATTAGGGTGCTTTTTTTATGCGCAAAAGAAAAGAGAGTAAGCTTTTAGTTTAAAAAATAATTAGTTGGTTAATAATTTGTGTTTGATACCTTACTCTCTATATGATTTCATAGCTCAATAGGATAGAGCATTCGCCTACGAAGCGAAAGGTTTCAGGTTCGACTCCTGATGGAATCACAAAATGGATTCAATAGCTCAATAGGATAGAGCTTCAGTTTTCTAAACTGACGGTTGAAGGTTCGAATCCTTCTTGAATCTCTAAAGTGTTCTTTAGAAAGGGAACAGGCTCAATTTCCTCGATGCATCGAGACTTCCTGACAATCTCTCAGGACCATCATACTCCCAATGATCGTTGGGAGTGTGGGAGCCCTTAAAATGAAAAGATAATTTATAAAATATAAATAAAAAATATGTCACAAAAAATAGAAAATTATGTTCAATATCAGTTAGTTGCATTCAGTGATGCACTACCATTAAAATACAATACACGAAGGTGTGATTAGATAACTATGCATATAGTTTTTGAGTATCTAGCACCTTTATAAGGTGCTTTTTTTGTGAATAACCAGACCTTATAGTTTAATAATAGAATAGCTGACTTCTATTCAGCAGATGCAAGTGAAAGTCTTGTTAAGGTCAAAAATTAAGGCTTATTGTGGTAAAGGTTATCCTACATGACTGTCTCTCAGGTGATACGGGTTCTCCCGATAGCTATCGGGACGTATAAGCCGCCAAAATGCTCTGTTCGTATAAGGGTTAGTACGACTGCCTTTCTAGCAGTAAATACGGGTTCTCCCGATAGCTATCGGGACGTACAGAGTACCAACTGGGAAGATAACGATTGGTTGTTTACCTGCATTGGAGGCAGGAGGTTGCAGGTTCTCCCGATAATTATCGGGATGCTTCCCAGACTAAATTATGGAAGTACGCCGAAGTTGGAGAGTCGGGCTTGTCTGTAAAACAAGTGTTTTTTAACTGAGTAGGTTCGAATCCTACTACTTCCACGAAATTGATTTGTAATGTAATTGGTTAGCATAAGAGATTTTGACTCTCTTAGTTTTGGTTCGAGTCCAAACAAATCAACTAAAGCGGGAATGGCGAAATTGGTAAACGCGTCAGATTTAGAATCTGAATTTTGAGAGTTCAAGTCTCTCTTCCCGTACTATGGATTAGTGGTGTACACGGTGTGCACGCCTGTCTGAAGAACAGGAGGTATTCGTTCGAGTCGAATCTGATCCGCTAAAATAAGGCTCATTGTGGTAAAGGTTATCCTACCTGACTGTCTCTCAGGTGATACGAGTTCGAGTCTCGTATGAGCCGCCAAAAAGTTGTTTAATATTTAAAAAGAAAGTTATGTTGTTTTTAATTCAATCTAATGTGATTTATGACCCTGATCGTGAGCGACTTTGTGATGTTCTCAACGAACTAGGATTACCATATAAGGCAATCGATTATGTGCCAGGAGTAACAAATATTGAGGTAGAAACAACTAGTAATAATGTATTTGTATATGGTTCTGTTTTGATGGCTAAAGAAGCAGCACAATACAAAAAATGGTATCCAGGTTCATTTTATGGTGGTAACCATTTATATGCTAATCATTCATCGTTTTATGTAGATAATATGATTAATACAAATGTAACTATTTCAACTATTAATGATGAAATAGATTGGAAAGAAGGAAAGGAATTGTTTATAAAACCTTATCAAGTTGCTAAGTTGTTTACTGGAAGGGTTTTTAATCAATCAGAATGGGAAGATTTTAAGTATGAACTTAAAAATAATCCATATAAAAATATAAGCGGAAACGAATTAATTCAAATTTCAATGCCAAGGAAAATTTTTAAAGAAGCAAGATTATGGGTTATAGGAGGGCAAATTGTTGAGGCATCTTATTATAAGTTTTCTGAAGAAACTTTGTTTGAAAAAACCGTTCCGCCTGAAGGGATTGATTTTGCAAAGCGAATGATAAAATTATTTGAACCTGCCGAAGCTTTTGTAATGGATATAGGATATACCGAGTTAGGTTGGAAGATAGTTGAAATAAATTGTGTAAACAGTTCAGGGTTTTATCCCAACACAAATATTAGAAGCATTGTTAATGCGCTTAATATTTATTTTAAAAAGTAATAACATTTAAAATTAATAATTATGAGACCAGACATTTTAAAAAGGTTTTTAACAAACACCGATGAAACAGGAAGATTTATTATGAAATCCCGTATTACAGGTATTACCTATTTTGTTGAGCCAATTTACAATGGTAAAACACCTACTTGGGGCGATGTAGATCCAGCCACCAAGAAACTAACAGGTAATTATGGCTCAAAATATACTGGTGCGGTGACTAAAAAGGAATCGCTTATTACGGAAGAAAACGGATTTCAAAACATTGGTTTCTTCAAAGGAAGTCCTTTTGGTGCTATAGATGTGAGAGATAAAGAACATCAACGCAGATTAGGGATTATCGAATAAATAAATAATCATAAGCTGTTAAGAAAATCAACTTAACAGCTTTTAAAAACAGAAATTATGTTACACCATAGAATTGCATTAGTAGGAATAGAAGCAGACGAATACCAAGTGATTAAACAAAATTATGATGGACACATCATTTGGCACGAAGCCATACCTAAAATCCTTGTGAAAGATGGTACTTTATTTGTAGAAAAGCAAAACGGTATAGGAATGCTTCCAGTGGATAAAGTGGTTTATTACGGAATTTACGATAACGATTTTGATTTTATCACTGGTTTAGCTTTGTGGAATGGGGCTTGTTTTCCTAATCCTTTGGCAATGCTCGAATGCCGACTCAAAATTCCGTGTTTGATTAAAGCGATGCAACTCACGAAGTTTCCGCATCAAAGAGGTTTTGTTTCGGCTAATACTGAGGTAAATACGAATGTTCCAACCGTTGCTAAATGGGGTAATTGGCATTGTGGTGAAAATAAAGAAAAGTTTCAAGGCGAATGGACAAGTTCGTTTAGCTCGACTTTAGAACCTTATTTTGAAGGAGATGCTGTTCGGATTATGAATATTGGCGATACCTATTGGCAAATTAAACTCGAAGGTGAGGATTGGTTAAAGTCTATCCATCCTGATAACGCCTGTTTTATGGAAATAGATCAGGAATTATTAGCAGATACTAAGCATATCAAACAACATTTAGGAATGGATATGATAGGGAATGATTATATCGTAATGCCTAATGGTGCTAAAAAATTGCTTGAAGTAAATCATATTCCAAATATTACTCGTTTTGAAGAAGTTAGACAAGCGTATTTGGAAACAGTAAT
>JASGCW010000294.1 GCA_030053945.1 Limnohabitans sp. | reverse complement strand
TGACAACGGATGATTTAGGTCTCAAAACAACCTAAAATATGTACGTTAGTCAGAATATTAGAGTGACTACAAGACAATCAAGCAATGAACAACTTTCTAGAACATCTTAATAGCATTTCAAAACTTAGCAATTCAGCTCTCAAGGACATTGAAGAATGTATGACAGTTGTTTGTGTCGCAAAAAAACAAATTTTAATTCCAGAACTCTCAAAATCACAATATTTGTATTTTATTTCGAAAGGTGTTACAAGGGCTTTTTTTTATCACAACGGAAAAGAAATAACAGATTGGTTTGGTACTGAAAATATGATTATCGGCCCTACAATTCGAAATTTTCCGATAAAAGAAACCATTCACACTGTTGAAACTCTGGAAGACAGTAACTTAATTCGTATATCCTTTTCTGATTTAGAAAAACTCTATCAAAAGCATCACGATATTGAACGATTAGGGCGTATAATCGCTATCCAAAGCATGTTACATTTACAATATAAAATTGATAGTTTGCAATTGCTTACAGCAAAAGAGCGCTATGAGGAATTTATAAAACGTTATCCTAATTTAATTAATCGTGTCTCTTTAGGATTTATATCATCTTATCTAGGGATGAACCAAGTAACATTAAGTAGAATTCGAAAATTAGCTTGATTTTTTAACCTATACTAAAATTTAGTTCTACCGATTTATTTTACTTTGTTGTATGAACATAGGAATATTTACTTACGGAACAAGAGGCGATTTACAACCATATGTTGCAATCGCTCTTGGACTTATGGACAAAGGACATAAGGTAACTCTTTCAGCAACAGAAGATTTTAAAGACTTTGTTGAAGGTTTTGGCGTTACATTTCAGCCACTTTGGGGAAATGCCGAAACAATGATGAACTCTACAGAGGGACAAAGTATTTTACAGACGGAGAACTCCATAAAATTAATGAAGTATTATTTCAAAGTACTTCATGACAATAGAGAACCTTTGAGAAAAAGCTATTATGATGCAATTTCAAAAATTGATTTTATCATTGCAAACGCAATGACACTTCCAATTGTAAGTGCTATTGCTGAAAAACAGAATAAGAAAATGGCATTAACTTATTTTATGCCACCAGTAGTTCCAACGACTGAATTTCCTTTGGGAGATTTTGATTTTTTAAACTTTTCTTGGTACAACAAACTTACTTATAAAATTGCCCAATATTTCTTTTGGCTATTTGTAAAGAAAGACACTAACGAATACCGAAATGAATTGGGACTTGCCGAATTAAAAGAAAATTTAGTTGCACATATAGACAAACAAAAAGTATTGGATTTGTACTGCATTAGTCAATCGTTAATTCCTCAGCCAAAGGACTGGGAAAGCCACCATAAAATCACAGGATTTATCAATATTCCTAAACAAAAAAGAGACAACCATTTTTTAGACCAGACACCAACTGAACTAACAGGATGGCTATCAAAAGGAGATAAACCAATTTACATAGGTTTTGGAAGTAATGGAATTGGAAACACTACCAAATTTATAAAAATTATTAATCATATTTTAGAACAAACAACAGAAAGAATTTTGTTTTGTACAGGTTGGTCTCGGTTTGACAATTTACCAAAACACGACAATTTATTCGTTACGAAGTATGTAAATCACGAAACGATTTTACCACAATGCAAAATAGGTATTTTTCACGGTGGAGCAGGAACTTTGGCGACTATGTTTAGACACAATTTACCAGTAATCATTGTTTCATTTTATACAGACCAGCCAACTTGGGGGAAAATCGTTGAACATAGAAAGTTAGGTGTTCATATTCCAGTCAAGTCGCTAACAGCAGAAAAACTAATTTCAGCTATTTACTTTGTACAGAAAGACGAAATCAAAAACAACGTTTTAAAGGTTGGTCAAGAAATTAGAAACGAAAACGGACTTGACAACGCAATAACAGAAATTGAAAAATACTTTAATGACAAACAAAAATACGGCACATAACAGCACCTACCCAAAAGGCGGGGTTTCGTGTTCCAAAGACAGTTTTGTGATTAGTGGAACATTAGTTTTTCAAATCAAGTTTTGTGGTAAAATTCCCGCCCTTCGGGTAGCCGCAAAACGTCAGGCTGTGAAAAAACTAAATTCCGATTCGTTGTTTTAAATTTCGTTGTTATAAAATGATTAACAAAACCAATACAAGTAATTTAAGAAGGCTTGTTTATTAAGCAACTAATTTTTGATGAAAA
>JASGCW010000293.1 GCA_030053945.1 Limnohabitans sp. | reverse complement strand
AAGTTTTATTTTTTTATAAATAACTATTTTATTTTTTGCCAAAATGGCATAAAAAGCCTAAGAAGTTATGGATATATGGTAGTTAATTTCATTAATATTACAACAGTTGTAAGATGAAAATTCCTAACAAAATAGAATCATATATTTTACAACAGTACAACACGCCGGTTGATGAGTTTTTAGGACTTTCACCGACAAAAATTCATCATTTACTATACGACACATTTGGCCAGAACTCTCCAATGAAATTTCGTAAAGATATTGACGATAGAACTCTTGACCAAATTCCAATCTTTCGTATAGCTGAAGAGTTTTTGAAAATTATCCAACATGATAAACAAATAAAACTGACACCGCTCGGGGCACTGCCCAAAAAAGTAATGGTAGAACTATACGATAAGAGATTTTTACTTGACGAACATATTGAGAAGGGAATAACCAAACTTTGGAAAGAAGACAACTGCATAGCCATAAGAAGTGCAAGAATTGCAACAGAACTCGCTGGACTTGTGAGAAAAGCCAATGGTAAACTAACATTAACAAAGACAGCAACCAAACTACTTGACACAAACAACCGTTTACAAATATTTCGACATTTTTTTCAAGCGTTTACAGACAAATTTCTTTGGAGTTATAATGACGGCTATCCTGAGAAACCCATCGGACAACTTGGTTGGGCTTTTTCAGTTATCATGCTTAACAAATTTGGCGACAAACCACAAATAGTTAACTTTTATGCAGACAAATATTTGCGAGCGTTTCCGAATTTTATAATATTTTTCCCACCCGGTTACTCAACACCAGAGCAACAACTTTTTAATTGTTATGGTATTCGAACTTTTGACAGGTTTTTTCTTTGGTTCGGTTTTGTAACAGTTGAGAAACAGAAAAAATTTTTAGATTTAGAAACTGATACATTTAAACAAACAGACTTGGTAAAAAGAATATTTGTATTTGACGACTAATGACACAAGTGTTCAAAGGTTGAATACTTTCTCAGTCTTAAAAAAACAAAAAAATTCTAAAATGGCTTATAAAAATCTAATTCTGATTATCCTATCTGTTTTCATAACTTGCACCAGTTGTAAAAAAACAGAAACACTCATTTCAACAGCATACACTAAATCCACAGTGGCGTACAAAGCAAATAATGGCGTTGCACCCAATTTATTAAGCCTTGATATTTATCACTTTGGTCAAACTACACCCAATACGCCAATAGTAATTTGGGTTCACGGTGGTGGATGGATATTAGGAGATAAAGCAAATTCACTCACCAATAAGTTAAACCTTTTTTGGGGCTTAAATTATATATTTGTAAGTGTCAACTACCGACTCAGCCCTTCTGTTAATCCACCTGAACCCAACAGAATAATGTACCCAATTCATAACATTGATGTAGCTGATGCTGTAAAATGGATATACGATAGTATTAAGAACTATGGGGGGAACAATCAAAAAATAGTTTTGTTAGGACATAGTGCAGGCGCTCACCTTGTGTCACTTTCAGGAACAAGTGCCTTATTTTTACCTACAAGGGGCATACCGCTCAACACAATTAAAGGAATAGCAAGCATAGACACAGAAGGATATGATATTAACAGTCAGGCGGGAGCTGGTGAAGAAATTTATATTAATGCATTTGGTACTAATCCATCTATTTGGACAGAGGCTTCACCAATTCAAAATTTATTTTCAACAACAATTTATCCCAAGTTTTTTATTGCCAAAAGAGGTACAACATCAAGAATAGCTTTAGCGGACGCATTTATTACTAAGCTACAAACGGTTGGTGTTACTGTGTTACAGGTTAACGGAAGCCAGTATGATCACGAAGGCATAAATGCAGCAATTGGTGCACCAGGAGAAACTGCTATCACCGAACCATTAAAAACATTTTTAGCACAATGTTTTTTGTAACATTATCTAAAAAGATTCGTTTTAAAGACTATGAAAACTAAGAAAACCGCTAACAGGGGTTTGGCAAGTTGAGCAACCTTTTAGTAATATCAAAAATATAATATTTTTAACAACTTTTGTATTTTAGATAAAAAAAGAAAATTTTTTGCATCATTTAAAATTAAATTTGTAATTTTGCAAAGAATCAACCTATTTTTTATGCAAAACTTTAGTATAGCTTGCCAAAATGGAATAAAAAGCGCAAGAGGTTGCGTATATATGGTAGTTGGCGGCAATTTTAAATTATTGCAAAATTGATATTAAAAAAACTGCCGCCAAC
>JASGCW010000292.1 GCA_030053945.1 Limnohabitans sp. | reverse complement strand
GTATGATAAAGATACTCAAGATAAAATTATTAAATATATAGAACATTTAAGCCCAATTGAATATCAAGCATATCTAATTGCAAAAGATCATCTTGGATCATCATTTAATATTGTTAAAAGTAATGGATATTGTGACTGGTTGAAAACACAAAATTAAATTTATTATTTAAGTAATGTTTAAGTAATATTACGCAATATTACTTAAACTATAAGCTAGAATTTCTATTTTCTACGACTTTTATAGAATTTTTTTACCATTTGTTTACGTGTATATCTAGGTCTTAAAAAACTGTATTGTGATTTTAATGCACGATTAGCTGCTAAACGACCACCTCTTTGTGCAGTTAATAATGTATCTAAAAATTCTTTATTTGTTCCTCCAAATTGAGGTACATTATCTTTTTGTAGAACTGGATACAAGTTTTTTTTATTATTAAGATTTTCATTAAGATTTGGATTTATATTTGGAATACTACTATTTTTTATACTATCAAATTGCTTAGCTAAATTGTCTTGTTTCTCTTGTAAATTTGATGCAACTGTATTATTTAAATTCTCTGCCATATTTAACCCTTTCTCTACACCATTATTTATCATTTCTGTAAATTCACTTATTATTCCAGATGCTTCTTCTTTTTTTTGAGCTAGTTGATTTGTAGCATCTGCTGCAATACCAGTAAATTCAGCACCAGCTTCAACCACTTTTTCACCAGTACGAACAACATCAGAAATAGTTCTAACACCTTCAACTACTTCACCTATTCCTGGAAGCATACCTACTACATCTAAACCAGTTTTAACTGCTTGTTGTCCTAATTCACCAGACTTTTCAATAGCGGTTTGTGCAACTTTTTCAAAAGCAGGTGATAATACATTTTCACCAATATCAGATGCTAAATCATTAACTTCAGACATTAAACGTTCACCTTGAGGACTTTTTAAAACCGCATTTATATTTTCTACTTTTGAAGCAGCTTCGGAAAGAACTTGTTCTGCGGTTTTATTTGGATCAACACCAGTATATTCTGCTAATTCATTTATAGACCAATCAAAAGCATTTTGACCTGTTTGTGCTACTACTGAACCTAGCTTATTTAAATTAGATGATAAATCTGCACCACCTCTAATTTTTTTTCTATGAGTATATCTTTTTCTATTATTTATTCTTTTTCTATTAAATGTTTTTTTATTAGCCATATAATATTTTTATTTTTTATTTTTACATATTATACAAATCAAACTAAAGTATAAAATAATAAATATATTTTACTTCTTATTTCCTTCTTGCATTTTTTTAAATTCAGCCCAAGACATAGTTAACTTTTTATCAACCACTTTTCTATCAATCTTTTTAATAAGACAAAAATCCTGAAATCTACCTTCCCACGTATATCTATTTGCATTTTCTTTTAGTAAATGTTTATCACCTGTTCCATCAGATAGATCTGGCAAAATTGGTTTAATTTGAGGTGGTAGTACAGTTCCTCTATTTTTTGGAACTAATGATGGTTTATTTAATGTACTATTAGTTGACACATTATTATAGCTCTTTAACTTAGCCATAACTGATTTCTTAGTATTAATACCACTTATACTTTGTTGAATCTTTTGTTGTTTTTCCTTTTCTAATCGTTCTTCTTCTTTTTTCTTTTCTTCATCAAACTTCTCTTCAGCTCTCTTTAATTCTTCTTCCAAGTCAATAAATAATGGTTTACACCAAAATGTCATCACATATTTTCTACCAATTGGTTCCAAATAACGATACGGTATAGAATGATTACTAAAATATTCAAAAGAGCCTTTTTCTGAATTATAACGCATATAGACATTTCCAAGAGGAGTCATTTCAAGTAATACTGAATTTATCAGCCCTTTAATACGATTATTAATAACCATTTCATAAGCCTTTTCTCTTATTCCATCTTCAACATCCTTATTAATAGAATAGCTATTTTGTATTTCATTATAAAGCAAAGTTGTATCTAATTCTTTTAGCTCTTCTATATTTTCCTGTAAATTAGATTTAATCTCGTCATACGTCTCAATAATAGATTGTTTTTCATCTTCATCATTTAAATTAACTTCAGAAATATAAGAGTCATATTCTATCATAATTTTTAATCCATCATCAGTTAAAGGACCACCAACATTTTCTAAGTCATTAATAATTTTTTCAAGTTTCTCTCTTTCACTCTTTAATTCATTGATTATTTTAATATTTAATTCTATATGATTGGTTTTTAAT
>JASGCW010000291.1 GCA_030053945.1 Limnohabitans sp. | reverse complement strand
AATGTTTTATATTCATGTTTGATTTATTTTTGTGAAATAATATTATGAAATATGATAATTAAAAAATGCGAACTAAAGTTCGTATAAGTAGATGTTAGCGGTAAGCTTAAAAAAACACATATAACAATGATTGAGACAAACGATACTTTACCAGTAAAAGAAATTCTAACAGCAGCCGGACCATTTATTAAAGCTGTAGTAGACACTTATCTAACTCCTAAGCTTGAAAATCTTAAGAAACGATTTACACTCGATTATAATAAATACCACGTTCCAACAGAAGAGCATTTTTCGGAATACTTTTACAGAACATATAAACGTGTATCCATTATAAATACACTTGTTTTTAATAACTCGCAACGGTTCATTAAAGACATTTATTTACCACTAACATTAGTTGAAAAAACTGAAAAGAAAGAGATTAAACATAAAATACAATCATTCCCGAGTGAACTTCTTAATAAGTATGAAAAACTATTAATTACTGACAACGCTGGAATGGGGAAGTCAACCTTAGTTAAAAAAATATTCCTTGACACAATTGATGAAAAAAAAGGTATTCCATTGCTTATCGAGCTAAGAAGACTTTCAAAAGACAAAAAAATTATTGCGGAGATTCAAGAACAATTAAATTCATTAGCAAAAGATTTTAATAATAGTCTATTGTTGCAGTTATTAACCGAAGGAGGCTTTGTAATATTTCTTGACGGTTATGATGAAATACCTCTATCTGACAGAGAAATAGTTACAGAAGACTTACAATCATTTATTTCAAAAGATACTAATAATACTTTTATCTTAACTTCTAGACCTGAAAATGCACTTAAGGGCTTTGGTGATTTCCAAGAAGTGAAAATAGAGCCATTAAAAAAGAAAGAAGCGTTTGAACTTTTAAGGAAATATGACAAACAAGGGCCAGTTTCAACTTTATTAATAAAGAAATTAGAGGAGACTGATATGGCAAACATATCGGAATTTCTTACGAATCCCCTATTAGTTTCATTGCTATTTACTGCATTCCAGCACAAACAAACAATACCATTCAAAAAGCACATTTTTTACAGACAAGTTTATGATGCAAATTTTGAATCCCATGATTTGACAAAAGGTGATTCTTATACCCATGATAAATATACAAAGCTAGAAATAGATGATTTTCACAGAGTTTTAAGACATATTGGGTATTCGTGCTTAAAGGACAATCAAAGAATAGAGTTTAACAAGGATGAAATATTAGCTTTAATTAGAAAAGCAAAAATATTTTGTGTTGACTTGAATTTTAACGAATCTGACTTTTTAAAAGATTTACTTTCTACAGTCCCACTTTTTACTCAGGACGGAAATTATTTTAGGTGGGCACATAAGTCATTACAGGAGTATTTCGCTGCCCAATTCATTTACTTAGATTCAAAAGGACAGCAATCAAAAATTTTGCTCCAGCTATACAATAACCCAAGCTTAGATAAGTTTATTAATATTCTTGATTTGTATTACGACATTGACACAAAGACGTTCCGTAGCACAATACTATTCGATCTGTTGCAACTTTACAAAAATTACTATAACTCTACATTTCAAGATAAAAGGTATACTATTTCACAAGAAATAATTTCATTGCGAAAAGAAGTTTGTTTCTTATTCGAACCATTTGTTTTCACAATGCCAAAACGTGAAAATGGTATTGCCCACAAAGAATTAAATGAAATGATATTTAAACTAGGTAAAAACAGAAGAATTTCAGGTAGTCTTGGGTCTCTTAATGCAGATAGACAACTTTATTGTTTAGTCTGTAGTGACGTAAAAGAATCCATATGCAACATGCTTTCTAGTAAACTGCCAAATTTATTTCATCAAGTGCCAAAAATTAATCAGGAAGAATTGGTTCTTAATATTTCACATTCACTATCTAATCATTTCGAACCATACATGCTAAATGACAAGCTAGAAGATCAATTTAATTCAAATGAGAATTTTGATCAAGTAACTAATTTAATAATGACTTCAAAAATCAGAAGACTAAATATTGCGACTAACGAAGCATTAAAATTACTTGAAGAAATTGAAGAACAAATTAATAACGAGAAGAGTGAGGACTTCTTACTTGACGGTATATAAGCCTACCGCTAACAGCACCTACCCAAAAGTGGCGGTTCAGTGGTTAAAGCAAGCTTTGTGCTTCTAATCCCCCACTTCGCCAAGCCCGAAAACGTTAGCGGTCATTGTAAATCGACACACGGCAAAACATAAATTTAATAAAC
>JASGCW010000118.1 GCA_030053945.1 Limnohabitans sp. | reverse complement strand
TTTTTTCAAAATAATATTCTTGAATTTTCTCTTTTCTTATATCGAACTCACGTTATTTATGATTTTTAAATTAAAAAAGTATTCGATGTGTTAATAGAAAAGATGCAAATTATAAACATCAATACGCAACAAATAAAACTTCTACTTTTAAGGTTAAAATAACCCATATTTGATTAGAAAGTAAGTCCAAAAATTATCTGCTAACTTTTTAACAAAATCAACTACTTGAAATATATTATTAAAATAAGTTTTGACTTAAATCAAATTTGAATTTTTTCGAAAAGATTCAACTTATCTATATGTAAAACCGTTTTTGTTTTGTCAGTACTCATATCAAACATAGGTATAAACTTTGCTCCATAAACGATTTCGTCGAATAAATAAGAGTTTCGAACTAAAACATTCGCACTAAACATCTCGTCAAAAGCGTGAAAATAAACTAAAATTTCTCCTTTTATTTTTTTATAATCCTCTTCATTTAACCCATAAAATGGACTTTCTTCAGTAATATTATGAACTAGTGTCCAACTTAGCGACAAAGCATTTATTTTACTTATCTCTAAATCTAAGTTATAAAATTTATTCACCTTTGCACCATTTTCCTCATCTACCATTCCTAATGTTAGCTTAACTTCTGTATCTGACAAATTTGTGTTTTTATAAGGAGTCAATCTAAACATAAATGCTGTACCATCTTTATAGGGGGCAATCAAAGCATTTTCTGAAAATTTAATATAAGCCCTTGGTTTACTAAATCGTCCATACAACAAACCTGTAGCAAGTGCTAATCCTAATAAACCCGAAAGAGCTTCAACAGCTGCAATGGAGCTTACTAAAAAACCTTTAGGACTAATATGTCCATAACCAACGGTAGTAAATGTTTGCGCACTAAAAAAGAATGCTTGCCCAAATTTTTCTATTTCAGTGTTAGCAACAATTCCGCTAAGATGTTCTACACCTAGCAGATAATACAAACTAGCAAAAACCAGATTTACAGCAACAAAAACACTTAATATAATTAGTTGAAATTTCCATCGTGGAATTCTTAACAAACTATGAAACCAACTAATTTGTTCAAAAAAAGGAATTCCTCGTTTTTCTATATTTGCCGAACCATCTTTATTTAAAAAACGTCCTCCATAACTGGAAGCATTTGTTCCAAAACCAGTATTGTCTTCCGATTTGAATTTTGTTTTCCTTCTGTGTATTAATCCCATTTACAAAGTTATTTGTTGTAAATTTATCCAAATTTTATTTTGACAGAAATGAAACTAACTAAATTGTTTACTTCTTTTTTTAACACAGAAAAATCTTCAGGAATATTACTACTATTCTGCACACTATTTTCGCTGTTTTTAACGAACCTCTTTTTAAAAGAAGAATACATTCATTTTTGGCATTTAGAAATATATGGTTGTAAAATAGAGACAATAATAAATGATGGATTAATGACTATTTTCTTTCTAATGATTGGATTAGAATTAGAAAGAGAAATATACATAGGTGAATTATCTAGTTTTAAAAATGCTGCTTTACCTATTATTGCTGCTCTGGGCGGAATGACACTTCCTGCTATAATTTATTTGATAATCAATAACAATTCTGGATTTGAAAAAGGATTTGGCATTCCAATGGCTACAGATATAGCTTTTGCTATTACAATTTTATCATTAGTAGGTAATAAAGTACCCAATTCGTTAAAAATATTTCTAACGGCATTAGCCGTAATTGATGATTTAGGAGCCATTCTTGTTATAGCCCTTTTTTATTCTAAAGAAATCAGTTGGATGTACTTAGGAATAGCATCAATAATTTTCGGGATATTATTACTATTAAACAGGGCAAAAGTTTACAAACTTTGGCCCTATCTTATTCTAGGTTTTATTTTGTGGTTTTGTATGCTCAAGTCAGGTATTCACGCTACAATTTCAGGTGTTTTACTTGCTTTTGCGATACCATTTCAAAATGGGGAAGAAAAAAGCATTTCTTATCAACTAGAAAAAAAACTACATAACCCAGTTGCTTTCGTTATTTTACCTTTATTCACTTTAGCAAATACAGCTATTCTATTTCACTTTGACAATTCTACCTCTATTCCAATATATGCAGTGGGCATATTTTTAGGACTGTTGATAGGCAAACCATTAGGGATTTTTGCATTCTCCTGGAGTGCAGTTTATCTAAAAATAGCTAAGCTCCCCGAGGATTTGAATTGGAAAATCATTTTAGGTGCTGGCATATTAGGCGGTATTGGCTTTACAATGTCCATTTTTATATCTCTTTTAGCTTTTGACAATAATGAGATTATAAATGATTCGAAATTTTATATCATATTAAGTTCTGTAATAGCAGGAGCATTCGGCTTTTTCTTTTTAAAGAAAACATTGCAATCAGAAACTAATCCCTAAACTTTCCGCTATTTTTTGCGCACACTTTTCACCATCAATAGCTGCAGAAATAATTCCACCTGCATAACCCGCTCCTTCGCCACAAGGATACAACCCTTTTATTTGCAAATGCTCCAAAGTATAATTATCTCTTGGAATTCTTACGGGTGAAGATGTACGGCTCTCAGGCGCATGTAAAACCGCTTCATTTGTATAATACCCTTTCATAGACTTACCAAACTGAACAAATCCCTCTCGCATAATTTGGGTCAAAAAACCTGGAAAAACTTCTCCTAATTCTACAGATGTTGTACCAGGCACATATGACGTTTTAGGGATATCATTTGAAATTTTCTTTTGTGTAAAATCAACTAATTTTTGCGCTGGTACTTTTTGTGTTTGTCCTGCTAAATTCCAAGCTTTTTGTTCGATAGCTTTCTGAAATTCCATACCAGCTAATGCTCCGTACTTCGCAAAAGGTTTAAAATCTTCTAACTTTAGCTCTACTACTATACCTGAATTTGCAGTGGCTTGATCTCTCTTAGAAGGTGACCAACCATTAGTCACCACTTCACTAGGACTTGTAGCACAAGGCGCAATCACTCCTCCAGGACACATACAGAAGGAGTACATTCCTCTTCCGTTAACCTGTTTAACTATAGCATAAGGAGCTGGCGGGAGATAATCACCTCTAAAATCACAAGAATATTGAATACTATCTATCAAACTTTGAGGATGCTCTGCTCTTACGCCTAATGCAAATGGCTTGGCTTCAATTAAAATTTTCTTCTTATCTAATAATTCAAAAATATCTCTAGCAGAATGACCAGTTGCCAAAATAAGCTTTTGCGCTTCAATAACATCTCCTTTCTGAGTTACCACACCTTGAACTTCATTATTTTTTACCAAAATATCAGCAACCCGAGTTTCAAATAAAACTTTACCTCCAAACTCAATTATTTTATCCCTAATATCCTGAATAATTTGAGGAAGTTTATTTGTCCCTATATGTGGATGTGCATCAACCAGAATATCTGGAGTAGCACCAAAAGCGACAAGCAACTTTAAAATTCTATCTACATCACCACGTTTTTTTGATCGAGTATATAGTTTTCCATCAGAATATGTCCCCGCTCCACCTTCTCCAAAACAATAATTAGAATCTTCATTTACAATATGATCTCTATTAATTGCTTTTAAATCACGGCGGCGACCTCTTACATCTTTACCTCTTTCTAAAACAATGGGCTTTAACCCTAATTCTATTAATTGTAAAGCTGCAAAAAGTCCCGCTGGCCCTGCTCCTACGACAATAACTTCTTGAGATTTAGAAACATCTTTATAAACAGGAAGTTTAATTTCTTGTTCTTCTAGTATATCTTGATTAAAGTAAACTGTTACTTTAAGATTAATTTTTATTGCTTTTTGACGCGCATCTATTGATCGTTTAACAATGACAATATGTTTGATATCAGAAACCGCAATCTGCATTAATTTAGCAATATGCAATTTTAAAGCCTCTTCATTTGAAGCAATTATAGGTGTTACCTGTATTTGGAGTTCTTTTGGCATTCATCTAGATTAGATTGCAAAATTAACATTTAAAAAATTGTTACTTAATTTTTGTGTTATTTTTTTAACATTTTTGTTTTTTTTAAAAAACTTTTTATTATTTTTGACTAATCCAAAATAAGAAAAATTTGAGTTAAAACTACTTTTAAAAAAAAAAAACGTACAAATGTAAAATACCATTTTGGTAGAAATATGTATATTAAAAAAAGTAAGCAACTAAACCTACAACTCAAATGACAAAAGTAATTTCAAAAGTTAAAAACTTTTTTAACCCCATAAGTACCTTAAGAAAAGAAGCAATTGAAACTTGCATTAAAAATGATATTCCTTTAACAGAAGACAATATCTTAAATGTAGTAGAAATGATAAAATTCAAAAAAGAAAGAAAAGCTAATTTAACATAACATACAGCTTTTCTATTTCTTACACTTATCAAATCACTGTAAATTATTTTACACATATAGTTTTTTTTACCAAACATTACAAACACATTACATTATTTTTTCAGCAGAATAAAATCGGTTAAAAAGACAATAATTTCGATACTCGAAAATAAATTACACTAATATCCTTACACATTTGAATCGGAAAATAAAACTAATTTGGGATTTTAGAGGTGTCACCGCAGAACAAACCGCTAAACACCATGAGACACACTTAAAAGAGTTTATCGCACTCGAAAAAATCGAATTAAACATTACTGGATTCGATATTATAAACGAAGTCCATTCCACAGCTTGGCTAGTTGTTTTCGAAAATGAAATGATTAGCGTCAGAGACAAGCTCAAACCTCATAGAGGAGAAGTTTATGAATAAAAAAAACCGAATTTAAATTTAAATTCGGTTTTTTTATTACTTAGTTAGCAACTTCACTAATAAACTTAATCCTCATTAGTCGCAACTCTTCTGTATCATATTCTCCATCAAATTCTTTTAAAGCAGTTTCGATTCCATCTGATTCCGATTCCATAAAATAATCGTGAATTTCTTCTTGCTGATCTTCATCTAAAATATCATCAACCCAATAATTGATATTCAATTTTGTTCCTGAATATACTATTTGCTCCATTTCCTTCAATAAAGCATCCATATCCAAACCTTTAGCTTTTGCAATATCTTCTAATGGAAGTTTACGGTCAATATTTTGAATAATATACAATTTTAATCCTGAATTTGCTCCAGTAGATTTCACCACTAAATCATCAGGGCGGATGATTTCATTTTCTTCAACATAACGAGCAATTAGCTGAACAAACTCTTTACCGTATTTTTTTGCTTTACCTTCACCAACCCCTTGAACATTACTCATTTCATCAATAGAAATTGGGTATTTAAGCGCCATATCTTCAAGAGAAAATTCCTGAAAAACAACATATGGAGGAACACCTTCTTTCTTAGCAACTTTTTTACGCAAATCAATTAACATTGACATCAAAGCCTCATCTGCAGTTCCTGAAGATTTTGATGCTGTAACAATTGCTTCATCTTCAACTTCATTATATTCATGATCCTCTGTCACCATAAATGAATGAGGATTCGCAATAAAATTTCTACCTTTTTCAGCTAACTTTAAAACTCCATAACTCTCAATATCCTTGATTATAAAACCTTCTACCATTATTTGTCTAACAAGAGCCATCCAATATTTTTCATCAAATTCTTTCCCTTTCCCAAAAAATTTTTGAGCATCTGTTTTGTGTGCCTTTATAGTTGCGTTTAATTTACCTATTAGAGTAAGTATAATTTCTTTTGCTTTATACAATTCTTTAGTATCACGAATAACTTCTAACAAAGTAACCACTTGATTTTGAGCTTCTGTCTTTTTCTTAGGATTACGAACATTATCATCCATATCTCCTCCCTCTCCAGTTTCATTATCAAATTCTTCTCCAAAATAGTGTAATAAAAACTTACGTCTTGACATTGAAGTCTCCGCATACGAAACTACTTCTTGAAGCAATGCAAAACCAACTTCTTGTTCAGCAACTGGTTTTCCAGCCATAAATTTTTCAAGTTTTTCTACATCTTTATAAGAATAGTAAGCTAAGCAATGACCTTCTCCTCCATCTCGTCCTGCACGTCCAGTTTCTTGATAGTAACTTTCTAAAGATTTAGGTATATCATGATGTATAACAAAACGAACATCTGGTTTATCTATTCCCATTCCAAAAGCTATAGTTGCTACGACCACATCTACATCCTCCATCAAAAACATATCTTGATGCTTCGCTCTGGTTTTTGCATCTAATCCTGCGTGATAAGGCACTGCCGAAACTCCATTTACCTTTAGCACTTCTGCAATTTCTTCTACTTTTTTACGTGATAAACAATAAATAACTCCTGATTTACCTTTATGCTGATTTATAAAACGAATAATATCAGCTTCGATATTTTTAGTTTTAGTTCTTACTTCATAAAATAAGTTAGGACGGTTAAAAGAGGCTTTAAAAGTATTTGCATCAGGCATATCCAAATTTTTCAGAATATCTTCCTGTACTTTTGGAGTTGCGGTTGCTGTAAGCCCAATAATTGGAACATTGCCTAAAGCTTTTATTATATTTTTAAGATTACGGTATTCAGGTCTAAAATCGTGTCCCCATTCTGAGATACAATGTGCTTCATCGATAGCTACAAACGAAAGTTTTTGTTCTCTCAAAAACTCTACATATTCTTCTTTTGTCAATGACTCTGGCGCTACATACAATAACTTAGTAAGCCCAGAAGAAATATCTTTTTTTACTTGATTAATTTCGGTTTTTGTAAGTGAAGAGTTTAACACATGCGCAATTCCCATTTCAGAACCAAGACTCCTCAAGGCATCTACTTGATTTTTCATCAAAGCAATTAATGGTGAAACCACAATTGCAACTCCATCTTGAATAAGTGCTGGCAACTGATAACATAACGATTTACCCCCACCTGTTGGCATAATAACAAAAGTGTTTTTTCCTGAAATTATGCTTTTTACTACTTGTTCTTGTAAACCTTTAAATTGGTCAAAACCAAAATATTTTTTTAATTCCTTATGTAAATCAATTTCCTTCGAATTCATTCTTTGCTAACTTGAATTTTTATTAAATTTGTACCCTAAAGATACAACAATCTTTTACATATACAAATTTAAAACTATTCTGTTTTGATAGCAAATAAAAATGTTTTGGCAATTGCCAAAAAAACGATTTTATCAGAAAGCAACTCTATAGCTCAACTAGTTAACTATCTCACTGATGATTTTTCGAATGCCGTAAATTTAATTTACAACTGCAAAGGAAGACTGGTCGTAACAGGAATTGGAAAAAGTGCAATAATTGCTCAAAAAATGGTTGCCACTTTCAATTCGACTGGAACACCTTCAATGTTTTTACATGCTGCAGAAGCCATTCACGGCGACTTAGGGATGGTACAGGATGGCGATGTTATAATTTGTATTTCAAAAAGTGGAAACAGCCCTGAAATTAAAGTTTTAGTTCCTTTACTAAAAAGGTTTGGAAACAAATTGATAGGAATGACTGCCAATCTAACTTCTTTTCTTGGAAAAGAATCAGATTTAGTCATCAATGCGCACGTAGATAGTGAATCATGTCCAAATAATCTTGCTCCCACAAATAGCACAACCGCACAATTAGTTTTAGGAGATGCTCTAGCGGTTTGCTTAATGGAAATGAGAAATTTTAAAAGTGAAGATTTTGCAAAATATCACCCAGGAGGTGCTTTAGGCAAAAAATTACTTTTACGCGTAAGTGATATGTTAGATTACACACATAAACCTATCGTTACTCCTTCTACATCAATAAAAGATGTGATTGTAGAAATTTCTGAAAAACGACTAGGAGTAACTGCTGTTATCGAAAATCAAAACCTAATTGGAATTATCACGGACGGAGATATCCGTAGAATGCTGAATAAAAACGAAACCATTTCTGGACTAATAGCTAAAGATATAATGACTGAAAACCCAAAAACTGTTCAGCTAAATTCGATGGTAATTGATGCATTCAATATTATGGAAGATTTTTCAATAACTCAAATGGTTGTGCTTAATGGAAGTGAATATGTTGGTATACTTCACATTCACGATATTTTAAAAGAAGGAATTGTATAATGGCGCAGAAAAATAAAGCAGAGATGTCATTTTTAGAGCATCTTGAAGAATTAAGATGGCTCTTAGTTAGGAGTACAATAGCAATTTTAATAGCTGGTACAGGAGTATATTTTATAAGTGATTATATCTTTGAAGACATTATCTTTGGACCAACTCACCCTTCTTTTTTTACTTACCGCTTTTTTTGTGAAGCATCCCATTATATAGGTTTTGCTGATAGTATTTGTATTAAAAAACTACCTTTTGTGATTCAAAACACGAGTATGGAAGGTCAAGTAAACGTTTTTGTTTGGACTTGTATCACAGCAGGATTTATAATTGCATTCCCTTTTATTTTGTGGGAACTTTGGAAATTTATTAGCCCCGCCCTCTACGAACACGAACGCAAAAATGCCAAACTATTTATTTTTATTGCTTCGCTTTTATTTTTCTTAGGAGTATTATTTGGCTACTTTGTGGTAGTTCCAATGTCTATTAACTTTGTAGCTACCTTTTCAATAAGTAGTGTAGTTAAAAACGAATTCAACTTAGAATCTTACATAGGTATGATAAAAACTTCGGTAATAGCGAGTGGATTGTATTTTGAGTTACCAATAATAATTTATTTTTTAACCAAATTAGGATTAGTTTCTGCTAATTTTTTACGAACTTACCGAAAATATGCTATAGTAATCGTTCTAATTATCTCTGCAATTGTTACTCCTCCTGATGTTGTTAGTCAAGTAACAGTAGCTGTTCCAATGTTATTAATTTACGAAATGAGTATATTTTTATCTTTATTTGTAGCCAAAAAACAAAAACAAAATGAGCAACTTAGTTAAAGAATTCAATGATTATCGTTCTAAAATGAACGAAAAATTACTAGCTGATGACAATAAAGTTATCAAACGCATATTCAATTTGGACACCAACACGTATATGGATGGCGCGCTAGACGTAAAAACAAAAGAACTAATGGGATTAGTCGCTTCGGCAGTATTACGTTGTGATGACTGTATAAAATACCATCTAGAAACTTGCTTCAAACTTGGTGTTTCTCGCGCCGAAATGATGGAAAGTATGAGTGTAGCAACACTTGTAGGAGGCACAATTGTAATCCCACATTTAAGAAGAGCATACGAATTTTGGGAGGAACTGGAAATAGTTGGCAGTGGTCAGTAGTCAGTGGTCAGAATGTGGACAGAATGTAGTTAACAAATTCAAAATTGGTTAAATTAAAGTTAGATTATAGAGTAAAGCATTTTTAATTCATTAATTTGCGCTACTAAACTCTTAAACTTTTAACTCCTAAACTCAAAAAATGAAATTAAGAGCAGACAATCTAGTCAAAACCTATAAAAAAAGAACTGTTGTAAAAGGGATTTCGGTAGAAGTTAACCAAGGTGAAATCGTTGGATTACTAGGACCTAATGGTGCAGGAAAAACTACATCATTTTATATGATAGTTGGATTAGTAAAACCGAATTCAGGTAATATTTATCTGGACGATATGAATATTACTGATTTCCCTATGTACAAGCGTGCACAAAACGGAATAGGTTATTTAGCTCAAGAAGCTTCTGTTTTTAGAAAAATGAGTATTGAGGACAACATTATGAGTGTACTACAATTGACAAATCTTACAAAACAAGAACAAGAAGCAAAAATGGAAGCTTTGATAGATGAGTTTTCTTTAAATCATATTCGTACCAATCGTGGCGACTTACTTTCTGGTGGTGAACGTCGTCGTACTGAAATTGCACGATGTTTAGCTACAGATCCAAAATTTATTTTACTAGATGAACCTTTTGCTGGGGTTGACCCTGTTGCTGTTGAGGACATTCAACGTATTGTAGCGAAACTAAAAAATAAAAACATTGGCATCTTGATTACTGATCATAACGTACAAGAAACCCTTGCCATCACTGACAAAACTTACCTAATGTTTGAAGGAGGAATCCTAAAAGCAGGTATTCCTGAAGAATTAGTTGAAGACGAAATGGTTCGCCGTGTGTATCTTGGTCAGAATTTTGAGTTAAGAAGAAAGAAGTTGGAATTTTAGAAAAAATAATCGCGTTCTTATTGTTAACTTTTAGTATTCCAAAAAGATTCATTTTCAATAAAAAATTATTCATTCAAATAATAAACCACGAATCTTTAATTCGTGGTTTACAAAGGCAGATTCATAAGTAAGCTGATTTTAATGAAAAACATAAAAAAATCCAATT
>JASGCW010000290.1 GCA_030053945.1 Limnohabitans sp. | reverse complement strand
TGTGTTTACATTATTTCTACTAAGGTTAAAACATTAGGTGGGTTCTAAAAATTCAAATCCTAAAAACTGTATCATTTTTTTTGAAGAAATCAATTTTTAGAAACCCACCAATACAAATACTTACTATTCTATTTAAGAGATACTTTCCAATCGTCAGAAGTTAATCCAATTGTGTCTATAGCTAGATAGCAAAGTTTTCGAATATATTCTGCTGAAAGGTTTACTTCTATAAAATAGTCATTTTTTAATTTTCTAATCGCTGTAAATTTATTTTTGTCTTTGCCTACAAAACGTGGGAAATTCTCTACAATTATTTCAAACTTTTCTTGTTCAAGGTCTGCAACAACATTGAATGTTTGCTCCATAACATCACGCCAACTACTAACACTAATCTCTTGTCTAAGTATGCTTAATAAAAAGGGTGTTGTACCTTTTACTTCTGATATGTTTGTTGTCGGCGAACTCTCTTGTCCAAAATATCTCCAAATTTTAATGGCTTCTTCAGCTAAAAATTCATTCCTCGCTTCAATTTCTTTTTTTGTCCAGTGGGGTATGTCTGCAAAATATTTGTTTATATCCAAATGACTCTCTTCGTATCCCTGTTTTTTTGCTGGGAATTCTTTATTTGAAAACTCTGAATTATATGCAGTTAGTGTAAGGTTTCCAATTGTATCTAAAAAGAAATCATACGTTTCTCGCCAGTTTTCACCTAATTCATTTTGCCACCATTCAGAAAGTGTTCGAGGCATTATGTGTTCGATGGTTAAGTTGTCAAACAGTACTCGTTCTTTATGGGCAAATGTTTCTTCAAAAGTTTCAAGAATGAGTTTCGTTTTTGTTTGCTTATTGCCAACACCATAAAATTTTGTTTCTTTGAAATATCTTAAAAAATCATTGTCTTTAGGATAACCTTTGCTTTGTAAAACAGTTTTGAATTCTTCAACAATATTGTCTGATTGTTTAAATAATTGAGTATATATAACAGGAAAAATTTTGTTCAATTGATTTGATGGAATGTTACAAACAAATCTGCGAATCAGATAGTTTTCAATTATCTTTAGAAGCGTAACAAATTCCTCCTTTGAAATTTTACTATCTGCATAATCGTTATAAAAATTCAACAGCAAAGGATAAGCAGTAGTAACTTCAATTCTATTTAGTCTTTTAAAATATTTTTGTAATTCAGTTTCTTTTTCACATTCAGGGGAAATGAGTTTTTTATAATACACTGAAAACTTTTTTAGGTCACTTAAATATTGTATAGCATTGTTTATTGAAACTTCATCTTTTAATGTATTGTAAATATCAGCTTGTTTAATAATACTTCCGTTTCTTATTAAAAAATGTCTTATAAATTCAGTCAAACTTTCTCCTAATGCGGTTTGCATAGGCAGCCAGTAATCTTGGTAAACTTTTTCTTGAGAATCAACGTGAATTCGCATGAAAAAGTAATTACGAATTAAATCAGCTTGTGTTAATGGTCTGCCTTTTGCGTTTAAACTTTCAAATACTAAATACGGATTGTCTTCTGCGTCAAGAACAATACTCACAACTGAAAAGTACGTTGTAATTATAGTTTTTAACTTTTCAGGTTCCAGTTTAACTTGTTTTAATTTTTTTTCAAAGAATGTATAAGCGCTTGTAATTTGATTTTCTGTTTCATTAGGAATTTTATTGATTAAATTCTGATATGATACTCTATCAACTTGGGTTGGCATTAACTTATAAAAGTCGTTTCCGTTTTTGAATTTATTAACAAGTAGTAACTCATTAATCTCATCTGCAAATCTTTTCTCTTCTGCCTTAACGTTTCTTAAAAGGGCAAGTAAAATAAAAACTGTTGTGATCCTTTGTTGTCCGTCAATTAAAAGATATTTTGCAACACCCTCAGGAACTGAAACAGTTTGCATACTTACAATGGAACCTATAAAATGTGTTCTTGGTGTTTCCATTTCACATAACTCAACAAGGTCTTTCCAAAGGACATCCCATTCTTTACTTGTCCAACTATATGTTCTCTGAAATAAAGGAATTACATATTGTTTAGTTCCTTCTATTATGTCTTGCAATTTAGTTTCTTTTGCTGTCATTATTATTTTATTGTTTAAAATTGAGAATATATTGTTATGTTCACAGGCAGTGTCCAAATTTAATTTAAACACTTTTGTTTATTAGTTGTAATAAGAATATTATGGTTTCCTCTGCGGAAAAGAATTTTTTTCTATTTATTCTATTTCTGTGGTATCGGTGTTAGTTTTTATTTGATATACTTTCACA
>JASGCW010000289.1 GCA_030053945.1 Limnohabitans sp. | reverse complement strand
ACAAATACAAATGGTTCTTTGTTGGGGGGCTAATATGTCTTATTGTTGCTATTATCATACATTTAGCTCTTAAAGTTAAAACTACTTTTATTTATAAAGCTATAAACAAATTAAAATTTGAGTTGAATCAAAACGATAAATCAGAAGAAAAAATGATCAAGCAGTTACACAAAAAAATAAAAGAAATAGTTTATTACAGTAATGTGTACATAGCGGTACCTTTTGTTTTTTTAGTTATTGGAATAATATTTTTGTGTACCTTTACCGTGTTAAACATGTAAAATAAATTATATTTTATGAAACATACCCAATCAAATATTAACGAACCAAAACAGGAAAGTTTTGAATATGCCATGATGAAAAATCAATTGCTAGCTTGTCCAACTTTAGAGCAGTTAATATATGAAATGCCCGATTTATCACCTGAAAGAAAAGCCAAACTTATGGCGATGGCGGCTAAACTAAGTAAATAATTATTCTAACATTTTCGCCAAGTTTTGTTGCAAAGAATTAATGTTTTCAGAAAACAACTCATCACTTTTTTATCGCTATCAATAAACTAACAATGTTACAAGACAGAATTGAATTTTATAAAGAAATTGAGAAACAAAGAAATTCCAAACTTTTAGTGTATATCACCGGTGATAGAGCAGGTTTGGAGACTCAGATTTATCCTGAAGTTTTAGATTATTTTATAGATCATCTGGATGGCATTGGAAAATCGGCAAAAATTTCCCTTCTGCTTTATACAAGGGGAGGACATACTTTAAGTGCATGGAGTTTAGTAAATTTAATACAACAATTTTGTGATAATTTTGAAGTCGTTATCCCTTCAAAATGTCATAGTGCAGGAACACTTATGTGCTTAGGTGCCAATACAATTGTGATGACTAAGCAAGCCACTTTAGGACCTATTGATCCAAGTATAAATGGACCTTTAAATCCCCAAAATCCTCAATTTCCAAACAATCCCGGCGTAAAAGTGCCCGTAAGCGTTGAATCAATAAAAGGCTATTTTGAGTTTGCAAAGAAAGATCTGAAGATTCAAAATGAATCAGCCTTAAAAGATATTTACATCAATATTTCAAATCAAGTACACCCGCTTGTTCTTGGCGACATATACCGTTCACGAGCACAAATTCAAATGCTGGCAAAAAAATTGCTCTCAAGACAATTGAAAAACAAAAGTAAAATAGAAAATATCATTTCATTTTTATGTAGTGATTCCGGTAGTCATGATTATACCATTTACAGAAACGAAGCACAAAATGAGTTAGGGCTGAATATTGAAAAGCCCGATGAGGATTTATATAAAATTATTAAAAATACCTTTGACGACATAAAAAAAGAGCTTGACTTAAATACAGCATTTGACCCCAATGTAATTATTAGAGAACATAATATTATTAACTATACTTGTAGGCGGGCATTAATTGAAAGTGTTAATACGGGCACTCATGTATATCTTAGTGAAGGTAGTTTAATTAAGCATGTTCAAAATATTCCTCAAATGCCACCATTACCACCAATAGAAAGAACAGTTGTTGACGATCAAAGAAAATTTGAAGGATGGCGATTTGAAAAAACAAAATAATTATTAATATTGCAAATAATATGAACAACACAATTAAAAATACACGCTTTGATAATTTGGTTAATTACCAAAACCCCTATCCAAACAGCATTAATGTATTTTGTGCTATTCAAACTTCATCTGATCCAAACTCACTTGCTTATAAAATTAAAAATCAGCAACTTATAACTTACAAACTTATTGTTCCAATAGAGAAAACTATTATATAATCTCATAAGACATTAAATACGGAAAAATTATAAAATTCTTTACGAAGTGAGCGTTTATAATATTGGATGCGAGTAGCTTTTATTACATGGCACCAACAGTTTTTTATGAAACATACCCAATCAAATATTAACGAACCAAAACAGGAAATCTTTGAATATGCCATGATGAAAAATCAATTGCTAGCTTGTCCAACCTTAGAGCAGTTAATTTATGAAATGCCCGATTTAACACCTGAAAGAAAAGCCAAACTTATGGCGATGGCGGCTAAACTAAGTAAATAATTATTCTAACATTTTCGCCAAGTTTTGTTGCAAAGAATTAATGTTTTCAGAAAACAACTCATCACTTTTTTATCGCTATCAATAAACTAACAATGTTACAAGACAGAATTGAATTTTATAAAGAAATTGGCTAAATCATTTTTTGAGGTGCTAAGAGGTTTTTAAGGGTTGTAGGAAAATATCCATCTCTGACCTTTTGAGTGTGTAAAATAG
>JASGCW010000117.1 GCA_030053945.1 Limnohabitans sp. | reverse complement strand
TTTTTACTATAATCTAAAATAGTTTCAATTTTAAAAATTCTACCCGGAAATTCTATAAGATCATTTGAAGTGTACAAATGTGAGTGTTGGTGTAATTTGTTTAGTTTATATCGATTTCCAATGAAATCAAATGCGCCTGATTTTAATATAGCAGCATTGGGCTCGTAAAGAAACTTCTGAGGTAATGAAAAATCGCAAATGGTTTCTATTTTGTTTAAATCAAATTCAAAAAATTCAGTGTGTTCATTTTTGATATTTGCACATTTTATTTTTGGACTTTCGTTACAATCTTTTTCAAGTATCCATAGTAATTCTTTGACTTCATTATTTACAGCTACGATATGAATTTCTTTCACATTCTCTAATTCAGATAATCCTGCTGAAATATCTAAAATAGGAGCAGTTTTTATTAAGATGTTATTTGTGTATATGAAATAACCATTTAAGTTTTCAGGTACATTAGGTAAGCAATCTTTTAGCATAAAGACTTTGCCTTTAGCATCATTTCTTCTTGAAGGATCAATATAAATCCAATCAAAATTTTGTTTTAATTCTAATAAAGCAATGCTGCTATCATTACAATAAGTTTCAATATTTTTAGCTTGTAATAAGTTGAAATTATGATTTGCTATATCTGAGAGTTCTTTTTTTTGTTCGCAATGTAAAACTCTATTTATTTTTTTTGAAAAATAATAAGTGTCAACACCAAAACCACCAGTTAAATCAATAAGCGTTTTTCCTGAAATTAAATCGGCTTTATATTTTGCTGTAATTTCTGATGATGTTTGTTCGATAGAAAGCTTGCTTGGATAAATAATATTTTTTCTATTAAACCAGGTGGGAAGTTTGTCCTTAGCTTTCTGTTTTGCGGCAATTTGATTTAAAATTTCATTCCAAGAAACATTCGGAAAAGGGTTCTTCATCAGTGCAATTTTAGTGAAATTACCTTCTAAAGAGGAATTAATAAAATTTTGAATTTCTTCGGAAAGTATATCTAAGTTCAATTTTAATAATTTTAGTACATAAAAATAAAAAAACTCGCTAAAATAGCGAGTTTTAATTTTGATATTTTTCAAAATATTATCTAAACGATGCTCTTGCTCCGCCTATTGCAAAAATTGCATCCATTCTTGCTTTTTGACCTAATGAAAACATATACATACCTCTGTCGTCTGTATAATCCATATAGTTCATAAACATTTCTAATGGAGTTCCTGTACAAGTTGATCTGTGACCAACAGCTGGAACACCTGAGTTAGGAGCATTGTGTATAGGAGTATCAGCAACTTGATCGTTTCCACAAGTAGCATCTCCCCAAATGTGACGTAAGTTCATCCAGTGACCAACTTCGTGAGTTGCTGTTCTTCCTAAATTAAAAGGTGCAGAAACAACTCCAGTTCTGCCTGTATAGTTGTATCCTAATACAACACCATCAGTAGAAGAAGATCCTCCAGGGAACTGCGCATAACCTAAAATTGTTTTTCCTTGGCTAATCATCTTGTTAACAACCCATATATTTAATTTAGTTGTAGGAGAAGTTGGGTCAATACCTCCTCTACTTGCTTTTTTCATATCATCATTTGTACTCCAAGAAGTTTTGGAATTATTTTTTCTAATCACTTGATCTAGAACAAATGAAATTCCAACATTTGCTCGTACTGAAGAGTAAGGGTTATTTGGGCTGTTGAAATCTGAATTTAAAGCATTAAAGTCCTCGTTTAACACATCAATCTGTGACTGTAATTGTGTCAAAGAAATGTTTTGAGATGCTGTATTATATATTACGTTAAATACAACAGGAATTTGAATTTTACCGTCAACAAGTCGTCCAGACTGAATTAATTCTGTTGTTTGTCTGTCAATATTAGCCATTCTTGCTGCTAATGTAGGGTCTTCTCTAAGTTGTCTGTCTAAAACTTCTTGAGAGGCACATACTCTTCCAGTAGTAGCTTCATTTGCTTGAGGTGTTTCAACATTTGTTGTTTCTTCGTCATTTTTTTGACAAGAAAAAAGTACTAACGCAGTAGCAACTGATAATACAATCTTTTTCATAATTTGTTTGGTTTGGTTTTTTTGTTTTTTGCATTATTGCAATGCAATACTATTTATAATTATTGATAATTCAAAAAAATAATTTATAAAATTGACGAAATATAGAAAATTAACCTTTTTATTGTTGTAAATAAAATTAAAAAGTATTGAAAAATAAAGGGCTTGCGTTATTTTTAATGTTGAAAAGTAAAAGTTAAAAAATTCTTATAAAAAGATTTTATTTGTTAAAAAATTGATTTTTTTTGAGTTTAGTGTGTGATTTTAACAAAAATTAATTATTGAAAACATTATATAAAATGTTAGCTCCCATTTTTAATGCTTTTTCTCTTACCTCTTTTGGATCATTATGAACTTCATAATCTTCCCATCCATCGCCTAGATCACACTCAAAAGTGTATAATAATGCTAGTCTGTTATTTATAAAAATCCCAAAAGCTTGAGGTTTTTTCCCATCGTGTTCATGAATTTTAGGTAATCCATTGGGAAAAGTAAAGGGTTTTTGGAAAATATTATGAGAAGCTGGGATTTCTATTAGAGGATTATTAGGAAAAAGTTTTTTTATATTTTCTCTAATGTATTTATCCATACCGTAATTATCATCAATATGTAAAAAACCACCTGCACTGAGGTAATTTCTTAGGTTTTCTTGTTCTTGATCATTAAAAACTACGTTTCCGTGTCCAGTCATATGAATAAACGGATAGGAGAAAATATCTGAACTGCCTGGAGATACTGTTGCTGGTTTATTTTTTATTCTAGTATTTAGATATTGATTTGAAAATCTGATTAAATTTGGTAAAGCTGTTGGATTTGAATACCAATCTCCACCACCATTGTATTTTAATAAGGCTATTTCTTGAGAAAATCCCAAATTCCAAAAAAGTAAAAATCCAAATAATAAAACCTTATTCATAAATTATTCATTTGCAAAAATCACGCTATGGCAAGCTACTATCGCTGCTGTTTCTGTTCTTAGTCTTGTATTTCCTAGAGTCACTGGTACAAAACTTTTAGCAATTGCTAATTTAATTTCTTTTTCAGAAAAATCACCCTCTGGACCAATTAAAATTGTGATTTTTGATTTTGGACTGATTTCATTCTTTAGACTTTTTTTGTCTGTTTCTTCACAATGAGCGATGAATAATTGACCGTCAAAATCTTTATTTATGAATTCTTTGAAAGATATAGGTTCGTTGAATTTAGGGAGATGGAACTGATTGGATTGTTTCATCGCAGATTCTATAATTTTATAAAAACGCTCCTTTTTAATTATTTTTCTTTCGGAATGTTCACAGACTATGGGAGTGATTTCGTGTATGCCAATTTCGGTTGCTTTTTCTAAAAACCATTCGTAGCGCTCATTCATTTTAGTTGGAGCAACGGCTAAGTGTAAGTAAAAATCGGTTTGAGGATATTCTTGAAATGATGTGATTTTTACCGAGCATTTTTTTTCTGAAGCTAATGTGATTTTAGTTTCAAATAAAAAGCCTAATCCATTAGTTACAAGTAAAATATCATCTTCCTTTTTACGTAATACTTTAACTATATGTTTGCTTTCTTCTTTGTCAAAAGAAAAATCTATTGAAGTTGTGTTTATGTCAGGATTATAGAATAGTTGCATTACGATTTAAGATTGTTGATTTTAGATTTACAAATATTGCTTAAACTCTTTTGACTTTTCGCTAATTACTTTTTACTAAACATTAAAATTCAATTCTTGCTTTTGATACTACTGAAGCGTCTTCAAATTTATTTTCTAAGAATTTGTAGTAACCTACAATCCCAATCATTGCCGCATTATCGGTTGTGTATTCGAATTTTGGGATAAAAGCCTTCCATCCATATTTTTTTTGAGAATCTACCATCGCATTTCTAATCCCAGAATTTGCAGAAACACCACCGCCAATTGCAATTTGTTTAATTCCTGTTTGCAAAACAGCTTCTTTCATTTTATCCATCAAAATTTTGATGATGATATGCTGAATAGAAGCGCAAATGTCGTTTAAATTTTCTTCAATGAAATTAGGGTTTTCTTTTACGTTTTTTTGAATGAAATAGAGAATTTGAGTCTTTAGCCCACTAAAGCTAAAATTTAATCCATCTACTTTTGGTTTCGTAAATTCAAATCTTTTAGGATTTCCTAGTTGTGCATATTTATCAATTAATGGTCCACCTGGATATGGAAGGCCTAATATTTTAGCTGATTTATCAAAGGCTTCGCCTACAGCATCATCAGTGGTCTCACCAATAATTTCCATACTAAAGAAACTATTTACTTTTACAATTTGCGTATGTCCGCCCGAAATGGTAAGTGCTAAAAATGGAAAATCGGGTTTTTCAAAACCTTCTTCGTCAATAAAATGCGCTAAAATATGAGCGTGCATATGGTTTACTGCAATCAAAGGAATATTTAATGCCATAGACATACTTTTAGCAAAAGAGCTGCCAACAAGTAAAGATCCCATTAATCCAGGGCCTTGAGTGAATGCAATTGCAGAAAGGAGTTCTTTAGTAATTCCTGCTTTTTTTAAAGCAACATCTACTACTGGTACAATGTTTTGTTGATGGGCGCGTGAGGCTAATTCAGGAACTACGCCGCCATATTCTTCATGAATGCTTTGTCTCGCCACAACATTTGATAACACTTTATCGTTTTCTAATACGGCACATGCAGTATCATCGCACGAACTTTCAATGGCTAATATGTAAACTGATTTATTATCCATATTTTAAGGCATAGAATTTGATTGTTAAGTTGTATAAAACATAGGAAAAGCCTATTTTTACAACCAATGCCAAAGGTACTAAAAAAAGTAATAAAACTATTTCCTCTTGGAAGAGCATAAAGAAGAAGAAAAAAAGCAAAAAAAAAGTCTGTGGATCAGGGTTTTAAAGTTCAAGATGTATTTTATTCTTGTGCTAGTTCTTTTATTGCTTGGCTTGGGAATAGCTCTTAATATGCCTTCAGTTCAAACTCGACTGGGGCAATATGCCACAGAATATCTTAATAAAGAGTTTGGCACAGATATTACGGTCAAAGAAGCAAACTTTACTATTTTTGGTGGAGTAAAACTCAAAAAAGTTTTTGTTAAAGACTATAAAAAAGATACACTTTTTTATATCGATATGCTTAAAACAAACATTTTAGATATAAAAAAGCTTTTAGATGGCGATTTGCATTTTGGGGAAGTTCGACTTGATGGACTTAGAATGAGGGTCAAAAATTATAAAAATGAAAGAGACACTAACCTTGATAAATTTGTGGCTCTTTTTGATGATGGTTCGAAGCCTTCACCTTCTGCCAAAAAGTTTTTGATGACTGCCAAAGAAATGCATCTAACTAACAGTGATTTTTCTTATCAAGATTATAATTTTAAAGAATCTTTAATGTTTAGTGCAAAAAAGCTAAACGCTGTAACTTCAAATTTCAAAGTTTTGGGACCAGATGTTACTATGAAAATTGATGAGATGTCTTTCATTGATGAAAGGGGATTAGTGGTTGAAAACTTGCAATCTGATTTTACTTATACTAAAAAAAATATCCACCTTGCTAAGTTAGATTTAAAAACTTCGGATTCTAAATTGATTGGCGATGTAGAATTGCGTTATAAACGTGAACATTTTTCCGATTTTAATAATAAAGTAATTTTTGATGTTCGTATAGATGAAGGTTCTATATCATCAAATGATTTAAAAAAGTTCTACGGAGAATTTGGTAAAGATCAACAGTTTCAAATAAAAGGTAGATTCTTAGGTCCATTAAATAATTTTATAACTAAAAATTTAGTTTTAATAGAAGGTAATAATTCAGAAATACGAGGTGATTTTAATTTCAAGAATCTATTTTTAAGGAAAAAGGATTCTTTTTATATGAAAGGTAAATTTTCTAAAATTTCTTCGACTTATGATAATTTATCTAAACTATTGCCTAGAGTTTTAGGGAAAAACTTGCCATCAACTTTCAAGAAATTTGGAAAATTTACATTAGCAGGAGAAACAGAAGTAACTCCTAAAACAATTAAGGCAAATGTATTGTTGAGTACTGCTCTCGGGAACGCTCAATCTAATTTGAGTATGACTAATATTGATAACATAGACAATGCTACTTATAAAGGCAATGTGAAATTAAAAAATTTCAATCTAGGAAAATTTCTAGGAAGATCAGATTTAGGAATTGTTAATTTAGATGTTAATGCTGATGGTAGAGGTTTTAAAGAAAAATACCTTGATACTAAGATTAAAGGAAACATTGGAAGTGTTTACTATAATAAATATAACTATCACAACATTGTGGTAGATGGAACAATGAATAAATCTATATTCGAAGGAAAAATTACAACTAATGACCCTAACTTAGTAATGGATTTTGACGGGTATTTAGATTTGAGTAAACGAGAAAAGAAATACGATTTTCATGCTGATGTTGAATATGCTAATTTTAAAAAACTACATATTTATACCGCAGATGACATTTCAGTTTTTAGAGGTGATGTTACAATGAATCTATATGGAAATTCTATAGATAACCTTAATGGAGATGTTTATATAAATAAAACTTCTTATGAGAATAGCAAAGACACCTATTTCTTTGATGATTTTTCAATAAAATCATCTTTCGATTCTAAAAATGAAAGGACTATAATTATTAATTCTCCTGATATTATTGAAGGTAAAATTATTGGTAAATTCAAGTTTAAAGAATTATCTAAATTAATTGAAAATTCTCTTGGAAGTCTTTATGCAAATTATTCTCCTAATAAAGTGAGTAAAGGGCAATATGTTAAGTTTGATTTTAATGTTTACAGTAAATTAGTTGAAGTATTTTATCCAGAGATATCATTAGGGGAGAATACATTTATGGATGGTGAGATTGATTCTAATGATGGTCATTTTAAACTAAATTTTAAATCACCACAAATTATTGCCTACAAAAACACATTTGATAATATCAAAATAGATATCGATAATAAAAATCCTTTATACAATGCGTATATAGAATTGGATAGTATTAAGACAAAGAATTATAAAGTATCAGATTTTAGTTTGATTAATGTTACGGCAAATGACACTTTGTTTTTTAGAACTGAGTTTAAAGGAGGTAAAAAAGCTAAAGATTTTTATAATTTGAACTTGTATCACACTATCGATCCAGATGGGAAAAGTGTGGTTGGTTTAAAAAAATCAGAGGTCAATTTTAAAGATTATTTATGGTTCTTGAATGAAAATGAATCTAAAGACAATAAAATAGTTTTTAATAAAAAATTAACCGATTTTAATATCGAAAAAATTTCGATGACTCATAAAAATGAAGCAATCGAACTTATGGGGGTTTTGAAGGATTCCACCTATAAAGATTTAAATCTGTCCTTTAAGGATGTAGAATTAGAAAAAATTACACCATCCATAGATAGTCTTCATTTTAAAGGAAAAGTGAATGGCTTGGTTGATATAAAGCAACGGAAGTCTGTTTATGAACCATCTTCCTCCATATCCATTAGTGACTTAACAGTGAATAAGTATAACCTTGGTAACCTTGATTTAGATGTTGTAGGGGATGATTCATTTAAGAATTTTAAAGTTAGTTCTGTTCTTAAAAATCAAGATGTCGAATCTTTTTCAGCAGATGGGAATGTATATATTGAAGGAAAGAAAAACCTTCTCGATTTGAATTTACGTCTCAATGATTTTAATCTAGCTATTTTAAACCCGTTGGGTGGTGATGTTTTGAATAATATTAGAGGATTAGCTACTGGTACAGCTAAATTTGAAGGCGAACTCGAAAATCCTGATATAAATGGAAGGGTTTATCTTAACAAAGCTGGTTTGAAAATACCATATCTGAATGCCGATTATGCATTTGATAATAATTCTGTTGTCGATGTCACAGAAAATCAGTTTTCATTTAGAAACATAAATTTATCCGATACAAAATTTAAGACAAGAGGAGTGCTTTCAGGAGGAATTAGACACAATAAGTTTTCGGATTGGTTTTTGGATTTTGATATAAATTCACCTAGGATATTAGTTCTTGATACTAAAGAAAGTGATGATGCAATGTATTATGGTACAGCGTTTATTAATGGAAGAGCTAGTATGAAAGGACCAATTAACGGTTTAATAGTAAATGTAAACGCTACTTCAGAAAAGGGAACTTCTATAAAAATTCCAATTAGCGATAGTGAATCGACTTCAGAAAAAAGTTATATCAAATTCAAGTCTTCTAAAGATAAGTTGAAAAATAAAGTTAAGAAAGCTACAGAAAGTGATTATAATGGTTTAGAGCTAAATTTTGAACTAAACATAACACCTGTAGCTGAGATAGAAGTCATCATCAACAAAAATACAGGGCACGCTTTGAAAGGACGTGGAAATGGAACTCTATTTATGGAAATAAATACATTGGGTAAATTTAATATGTATGGTGACTTTATTGTTGATAAAGGAGATTATAACTTTAAATATGGTGGAATTATAGATAAAAAATTTACTGTAAAACCTGGAGGGACAATCAATTGGGAGGGCGACCCATTCAATGCTACTCTAAATATGGAAGCAATTTATAAAACCCAATCCAATCCATCTGTTTTATTAGAAAATCCTTCATTCAATAAAAAAATTGATACGGAAGTGTCTATAAAACTTACAGATAAATTAACTAGTCCAACACCTGATATTTCTATAAATTTCCCTACCGTTGGTTCTGTAGTCAAGTCAGAATTAGAATATAAGTTAAATGATAGTGATAAACGTCAAACACAAGCGATTTACTTATTGTCAACAGGTGGTTTTTTAACTGATCAAGGAGCTTCTGAAAATATTATTACAGGTAATTTATTAGAAAGGGCGGGTAGTTTATTTGAAGATATTTTTTCAAGCGCAGATGATAAATTAAAATTATCACCATATTTTGTTCAATCAGACAGGAGGAATCCAAATCAAATTACTGAAGGTAGGGTAGGTGTAACTTTATCTACCCAATTAAGTGATAGACTAACTATAAATGGTAAAGTAGGAGTACCTGTGGGAGGAGTAAATGAGTCTGTTTTAGTAGGTGATGTTGAAATTCAACTTAGATTGAATGAAGATGGATCACTAAAAGCGAGAGTGTTTAATCGTGAAAATGACATTAATTATATAGGAGAGGGTATTGGTTATACTCAAGGATTAGGAATGTCATATGAGGTTGATTTTGATACTTTCAAAGAATTACTCAATAAAATATTTAAAAAGGAAGCTGAAAAAAAATCTGAGAATCATAATAATCAGCACCAAGATTCGGATATATACCCTGAGTTTCAAGCTACAGACCCTCGTCAGAAAAAAACTTCTGAAAAACCAAAGTCTAATGACGAAAAAGTCCCAGATTTAAATTAAAATACCCCCATAATAAAAAACTTATCAACGAAAACGTTTGAGAGTTTTCGACTTTTCTGTTTTTTAACATTTGTATAAATTAATACTAAATTTCTTTACTAACTTTACAATAACAAATAATTTGCAATGCCAGTAAATATTAAAAAAATAGGAGTTTTAACTTCAGGTGGAGATTCTCCAGGAATGAATGCTGCTATACGTTCTGTAGTAAGAACTTGTGCTTTTCATACCATAGAATGTATTGGAATTTACCGAGGATACCAAGGTATGATAGAAGGAGATTTTAAAGAAATGGGACCTCGCTCTGTAAAAAACATAGTCCATTTAGGAGGTACTATCCTTAAGAGTGCGCGTTCTATAGAATTTAGAACAGCTGAAGGAAGAGCAAAAGCCTATCAAAATTTAGTGGAAGCTGGAATTGATGCCTTAGTCGTTATAGGTGGGGACGGAACCTTTACAGGAGCTGAAATTTTTAATAATGAATTTGGATATCCTGTAATGGGTATTCCAGGAACAATAGATAATGATATTTTTGGGACGAGTCATACTTTAGGTTATGATACTGCATTAAATACGGTAGTTGAAGCGATAGATAAAATTAGAGATACCGCAAATTCTCATAACCGTTTATTTTTTGTAGAAGTAATGGGGAGAGATGCCGGACATATTGCTCTAAATGCGGGTATAGGCGCAGGTGCCGAAGAAATTCTCATCCCAGAAGAAAATTTAGGATTAGAGCGACTGTTAGAATCGTTAAAAAAGAGTAAGGCTTCAGGAAAATCTTCCAGTATAGTAGTAGTTTCAGAGGGAGATAAAATAGGCAAAAACGTTTTTGAACTTAAAGAATATGTGGAAGAAAACCTACCTGAATACGATGTTCGTGTTTCTGTTTTAGGACATATGCAACGAGGTGGTTCGCCATCTTGTTTTGATAGAGTTTTAGCTTCACGATTAGGAGTAAAAGCTGTTGAATCGCTATTAGAGGGTAAATCAAACTTTATGGTAGGATTACTTCAAGATAAAGTAGCATTAACACC
>JASGCW010000288.1 GCA_030053945.1 Limnohabitans sp. | reverse complement strand
GAGGCGAAGCCGAACTGAGCGAAGCCTAAATAAATCCCAATATTTTAATAATTCAAAAAGTCAAACATTTTTGGATATTTGATACTTTTTGTCCCGAAGTTTCGGAATTGAGATTTGTTTCTTTGAATTTATTTGTTTTTTGGGTTTTGCTATTTGGTATTTACGTTGTTTTGAATTTTTTGTCAACCGAACAAAGCTAACTGAATAGTTACCAAAATAGTTACAAATAGATTTATTTTATCCTATAATACGTATTATTAATAAGCTAAACAAACCGTTTACTAAGTCAAAACTACCGTTCGCTCAACCAAATAGAAATGCTACTTTTTTAATAGTATTTTTGTCTATTATTTAGACCAATTAATATTCTTGCGTAAAGGAATTTAGTTGCTATCTATATCACATACTAAAAAAACAACACACAATGAAAAAAAAATTATTTTATAATTGTTTATGGGCAGTTATATTTTTATCTAATGGAATCAACAAATTAGTTGCTCAGATTAATTACGGCTATAACCAAATACCTTATAAGTATTATACTTTAGCTACTCCATCCGTGGTAAACACACTTGATGATTATAATGCTGGCCCTTATACAATTCCGTTTAATTTCAATTTTTACGAAAACAACTATGCTTCTTTTGTAATAAGTACTAATGGCTGTATGATTTTCGGGAATGATACTCTAGCAAGTACACCTTCACCGTGGCAATTTAATCAAACCTTACCAAGCGCAGATTTCCCTATTAAAAATGCTATTCTAGGGTTGTTTCACGATATGGACAACACCTCTGGTGCTGGTTCCATTTCATATTCGATAATTGGTGCCGCACCTTACAGGAAAATGATTGTGATGTTCAACGATCAGCAACATTTTACTCAAAACTATTGCTCAGTTATAAAAAGTAGTTTTCAAATGATGATTTATGAAACATTAAACATTATAGATATTCAAATTAAAGACAAACCAGTTTGTACAGCTTGGAATAATGGCAATGCAATTTCAGGGATTGTTGATCAAACTGGTTTAAATTATAAAGTTGCTTATAATACTTCGCAATGGACTACTACAAATCAAGGTTGGAGATATGCGCCATTAACTACTTCTATTGGATATAATTATACGGTTTGTGATGATAGTACTTTAGATGGGATAGGCACATTCAATTTAGTTGTAGCTCAAAACGCTATTAATTCAGCTAATCCATCTTCGGTTGCATTTTATACTTCATTGACAGATGCACAAAACAATACAAATCCTATTGCAGATTTGAACTTTGTAAATACTATTGCAAATTACCAAGTGATTTATTCTAGGAATGATAATGACGTTAAAGAAGTATTTTTGAGAGTTGTAGATTGTGCAAATGATTATGACTTAGATTCGGCTGCAACAGCAACAGAAGACTTAAACAATGACACTAATTTAGCTAATGACGACACAGATTCAGATGGTCTTCCTAACTTTATCGACAATGATGATGATGGTGATACCGTTCTAACAGAATATGAGTATGTAACTACAATTAGAGCTGCTTTAGCATTGCTAGACACAGATGCTGATGGTACTCTTAATTATCTAGACAATGACGATGATGGTGATGGAATTTTAACCAAAAATGAGGATGCTAATGGTAATTTTAATCCTATGGATGATGATTTGAATGGAAATAATATCCCAGACTTTTTAGATTCTTTATTAGCTACTAGTGAATTTAATTCGGATGCGAAAAATTTCACTATCTATCCTAATCCAACTCAAGATATTTTCTCTGTAAATGCTAACAATAACATTGAGATTAATAAATTAACTATTCTTAATGTAAACGGACAAGTAGTTAAATCTTTTGAAAAGAATAACTTGAACGAATATAATGTAGGTGACTTGTCTAAAGGAGTGTATGTTATTAAAATTCAAACTTTGCAAGGAAGTGAAATCAAGAAACTTATTGTAGAATAATAAAAACATATTCATAAACTTAAACCTCTTCAATAAAAATATTGGAGAGGTTTTTTTATAACTTTATTTTAGAAAGTAAATTGAGAATAGCAATAATTTCATTGATTACAATTGCTTTTATGAGATCTAATTGCAATAAACTGGAATCTGTTGCAGTGGCTGTGTTTACTAAAACAACATCATTTTATTTTCCAGTTGGCAATGGATACTGGTCTAGCAGCAGTATTGTAATTAAATTGAGTATTTTTTATGTCAGCATTAGCTGAGTGGAAACCTGTATCGGGTTGTTATTTAATAAGGTTTTGTTATTGAAGTGATTTAAACTTTTAAATAAAAACAAGCAGTTCAAAATTAGTAATT
>JASGCW010000287.1 GCA_030053945.1 Limnohabitans sp. | reverse complement strand
TTTTAAATTATTAATTACCGCTTCTACTTTACTTTCCCGCAACAATGTTTTTTGTGTTTCAACCCATTCCTGACCTTCTTTTTCCAACTTTATATATAATTTTTGAAAATTATTAAGGTATTCACAAACATGATAAAAATCTAAAATATGTGTTGCATTTGGATAGGCATCTTGTATCCAATTTTTAATCCAAGTAGCACCATCTGACAAAAAGATCAACCCCTCATTTCGTAATTTGAATTTTGATTTATAACTATCTAGCAAGTCTTCAGCTTTTTTGCAAAATTCATTAGAACTTCCTAAGTGTCCAATATATTGTGAATCTTTTAGATAGCTTTGTTTTTCAGGTAAACTCATATAACTCTGTTCGCTAAATATTCGCATCAATTTCGCCTCTTTCCAACCACCATCACGTGTAAATAGCATTGAACCATCTACACCAATATATAACTTATTTTCTACAGATATGTTTTGAAGGGTCGGTTCTAAAAGAAAATTATTTTTAGAACATTCCGAACCATAGTAATTTGTAACCTCATTGATTAAATTGGGCGTAACTTCAACGCCTAAAAATTTGTGTATAACTTCCTCGCCTTTTTCATAAGTATTTTCTTGACCAATATAGGCAATTAGCTCTTGAAAATAAGAACTAATTTTAAAAGGTGCTTGGGATAAATAAAAACTATTATTGGCAATTTCAATGTTACCAAAACTTGTTTTTAAACTTTTTTTTTACGATGATTTTTTGGAACCGCACCGATTTGCTTTTGAAGTAGTTCATTCGAAAATTCTCGAGAAAAATTAAAAATGTTTTTCTCTAACTCATATAAAGAGTGACCAGACTTAGCATCTAAATCTTTAATATGGTTGTCATAATATCTTGATGACAACTCCAAAAATTGTTCTTTGGTTAATGACATATAATTTTTATATCATTAACGCACAAACATAAAATTTAGTGCGAAAAAAAATTATACACCCTGTATTTTTTCATTTTGTGCATCTGAATCCATCATTGATAAAAACGAAGTACTAATCATTAAATATTTTAAACATTGAGGTAAAGAAAAATTAAAACTTTTCATATTTTTACAAAAGTACATAATTATGGGTTTAATGATGATTTATGTTAGATTTGTAAAATTACGAAAAAAAATCTAATTTTGTACTAAATTTAAAAAAAAATATTTTAAGAATAAAAATAGCAAAGAATCTATTATTTGTCTAAGCAAAACTAATAAACTATGAAACATATTTAACAGATAACCAAGTTAACCACTATTGATGGTTTTTATGAAGTTAAAAATATTTGAAGATAATTTTAGTAGGGTTATACTTTCTAAGAACGATAGTATTTGATTAAATTTGTTGCGAGGGACGGGATCGAACCGCCGACCTTCGGGTTATGAGCCCGACGAGCTACCGCTGCTCTACCTCGCGATATATTGCAAAGGTATATATAATTTTTCAATAAAACCATTTTTTTGAAAAATATTTATTATCTTTGATGAAAATTAACATCTATATGATAAAAACACGTAAAATTAGCTATCTTTTGATTATTTTAAGTTTATTCTTATCTCAAGATTCACTGAATGCTCAAAAATTCTTTTTAGAACACCCCCAAATCAATCCTTTTAGTTATAAAATCGAAAAATCTGCAGTCTTTAAAAAAGCAGCGGTTAGTTCAGCCCATCCTTTAGCCAGTTTAGTGGGTAGTGCAATCATGCAAGATGGTGGAAATGCTTACGATGCCGCAATAGCTGTACAATTTGTTTTAGCTGTAGTGTATCCTCAGGCAGGTAATTTAGGGGGCGGTGGGTTTTTATTAACCTATCAAAAAAATGGTAAAATATGGGGTTTAGATTATCGAGAGTCCGCACCCAAATTAGCCACTAAAAATATGTATTTAAACGCTGACGGAAATTTAATAGAAAATATATCACGCGATGGTCCTTTAGCTGTAGGCGTTCCAGGCACGGTGGCTGGTATTTTTGAAACCCTAAAATATGCTAAATTGCCCCTTGAAAAACTAATTCTACCCGCCATAGAACTTGCTGAATTTGGGTTTGCAATTACACAACACGAAGCCGAAAATTTGAATGAGGTTCTTCCCGAAATGGAAACCAATAGTGCCTCTAAACATTTTTCATTTAATAAAAAAAAAATATGGCAAGCTAGCGATACTTTAATTCAAACCGATTTAGCCGAAACCTTGAAAAGAATTCTAAAACAAGGTAAAAAAGGATTCTACGAAGGCGAAACAGCCCAATATATTGTTAACGAAATGAACCAATCCCCTTTACATAAAGGCATCATAAGC
>JASGCW010000286.1 GCA_030053945.1 Limnohabitans sp. | reverse complement strand
CAATTAGAACAGAATGTTTTTATTATACTTTAGCATCATTTATAGTTTATTGTTTAACTAACAAATATATATTTGAAGGTAACGATGTAAAATCATTTGAAGAAATCAATATGATTATCCATACAATAAAATTTGGTAAATTATTTTGGTTTTTAGAAAGATGTCTTCATCCAAATCCAGAAGAACGAAAATGTTTTCTAATATAATCTTTAGTTTGGCTCAACCTTTCTTAAGGGTAAAGGTTGAAATTTTATTATCTATATAGATAATATAATGTCACTAACTACATTTAAAAAAAAATCAGTAATTCAATATGGAAGTAAACGTTCAGGTAAACCAGTAGATAAATATTGGCTTCATCAAGGCCCATTTGGTCGTCCTGATACATTAGCTTCTGAAATGCTTATTCAAGATACTCTTTCATTTGGTCCTAGTGGGACACCGGGACTTCGTGCTGGTTTTTCATTAAAAGGCGCTGAACCTGAATTTGGTCGTGTTGGAAAAGGTTGGGCTTTTAGTCAAGTTAGAACTCCTTTTCGTGGCCAATATGCTATGGGAAATGGTGGAAATAATGGTCGTTATTATCAGGGTCAAGAAGTTTATCCCGAATGTCCAGCAACAGCAGAGATCAGAGGTACTACAAGTGAGTATGTAAAGGCTTCTAATGTGTCAAATAAACAGATGATAAATGGAAGATGGCGTTGGATTAATTCAGGACAATATCCTGCATTTTGGGTACAACCTAATTACACAGGTAATCAAACTGATAGTGCAAGTCAAGGATTATACATTCACGATAAAAGTGCTGCTAATGATTGTTGGTATGATGTTAATAATCCTGAAATCTATGTGAACTACTTTAAGAATTGTGGCCCAACAGGTTGTCAAACTACTCCTGCACGTGGTTATAAAATGTCTGTTCAACAAGCAATTGCACCTTATACAAAGCAACTTCATAGACCAAAGGATTCCAGTGCTTATACTTTGCGTGTTCAAAGAAAATGTCAGAATCCAACTGGACCACAAAAGCCATTTCCCTATGCTGTTCAAACAGGAACAGGTGTTTTACGTGGAGGCACCAGTGTAACAAGAGTGGCAAGTTCTTGTGGCACATCTAATCCACAATTGGTTCCACCTGCTTGGTATATTAAAGAGCCAACAGGTCAAAATTCTGCTCAAACTGCTGCTAATAATTCTTTATCACAAGCCCAGGTATTTTTGCAAACTTGGTTGAATGGAACGACACATTAAATATATTTTGTACTTTTTTAAGTAATTTATGCGTATGAATTACTTAAAATACTTAAAATACTTTCTATTCTACTGGAATTTTATCAATAACAGTTTCTTTTGCAAGTATTTTCATTATTTTATCCATATTTTTGTTAGTTTCTTCTTGAGTAGAACCTGACATAGATTCCAAAATTATTTTATTGTATATATCATTTTGTTTAGAATCTGGATCATTATATTCAGGATGTATCTTCTGCCATTCAATAATATTTCTAATATTTTTATTGACTATTTGTTTTATAGCTTTGATAAGTAGTATATTATCATTATCACTGTCTTTTTCCCATTTGTTAGCTTCTTTGATATAAAATACTTCACGTTTTAGATCACTACAATGAATTGGTTTTTGATTTTTATCAACACTTTTGAGTCCATTGAGAAATATTCTTGATGTTCCTTTGGCGAATCCTAGATAGCTCATAGCTTCCAAATCAGATAATTGAGGTTTCAGATTTTCAATAAATTCAGACATATTCATAGCATCTTTACAGGTCTCATTTAAGAAGAAATTAAGATTAAAGTTATTGTTATTTGTATTGTTTGTATTGTTTGTATTATGACTATTACTTGTTGTAGTAGTTATTGATTTTTCTTTTGATAATTCACATACTTTTTCTACAATAAAAGTATTTTGATTTGCTAGCTCTTTAATCATATCTGTATTTTGATGTGTAATTTCTTTTACTACACTTGTCACTATTTTTGTTATAAATTCAAGTTCATATTTATCTTTATTATCATCATTATTATTTCCTGTAGCTACACATTTATTCTTGTGTCTCCAAAGTGTTGACCTACTTCCAAAACTGGCTTCACATTTGCTACAAATAAATGGATGTTCTTTTGCAACTTTTTTGCAACTTTCTCCCACTTTTGGGCTACTTTCACCCACTTTTGTTTCATTTTGTTTCAAATTTGTTTCAAGTAGGGATTTTTTATGTTTATCAGTTGAAAAATGTTTTTGTAAATGGTCTTTTCGTGATGTATAATAGTCACAAATACTACAACAAAAATAATTACCCACTTTTCCCACTTTTTCTGTTTCATTTTGTTTCATATTGTTTCAACAGAAAATTTTTCTAAAT
>JASGCW010000285.1 GCA_030053945.1 Limnohabitans sp. | reverse complement strand
TTCAAGCACGGTTCTGTGAGAGCCTAAAGCTGCAATGCTTGGGGCTACTTGACCCGCAAAAAACGTTACCAGAAACCCTAGGACCGACCCTGCAACATTCAACGGACAATCCATTAACAGTCATTTTTTAATGCATATTTGTAAGTAATTTACATATTTTGACAAAATAATTTCCAAATTTCAATTTTTACTCCTAATATTGCAACCTATTTACATAATGACAAACTAAAATGATAGTAAACTTTAGTGTTCAAAATTTTGGCTCAATAAAGGACAAGCAGACACTTTCCTTTGAAGCAGAAAAATCGACCCATCTTGAAGACCATTATATAATTAAGACTAACTCAGGACTGAGATTACTTAAGCTAGCTTTGATTTACGGTGCTAATGCATCAGGCAAGACAACAATTTTAAAAGCACTTGACTTTTTAAGAGAAATTGTATTAGAACCTGCTAAAAAGAAAACAGATTCTCTAGAGTTTAACCCATTTCTATTTGACTCTAAAACACCAAAACAAAACTCTGTTATTTCTCTTGACTTCATCCAAAATGAAGTGAGATATTTTTATGAAGTTGAATTTAACAAAAATGCTATCGTAAACGAAGAGCTTAATTTTTTTAATCCGAATAAAGCAAACGTATTTAAACGAACAACTGATATAAAAAAGCAATTCACTGAAATTACTTTTGGAAGTAAAATAAAAAAGGACAAGGCATTCGAAAAAACTTTAGAATCAAATACACTTTGGAACAACACAGTTTTAGGTGGGTTTCTCAAAACAAATATCGAATTGAAAGAATTGAAAGAGGTAACAGATTGGTTTAAGGATTATTTAAAGAGATTGATTTATATACGAACTGACCTTCAAGGGTACGTTACAGAAAGAATTAATAAAACTGAAATAGAAAAAGAATTAGTCGTAAATATTTTAAGGAAAGCCGACTTTAATATCTCTAATATTTTAATTCAAGAAGAAGAGAAAGATATTCCTGATGGATTTCTTGAATTTATTGAAAAACAACTAAAGACACCTGACGAACAAATAAACGAATTAAAGAGTAAGGGGAAAATAACTTCCGTAAACTTAGAGTTTGAACATACTGTCAATGATAAAAAATATACTCTTCCTTTTGAGCTAGAATCGCAAGGAACCAGAAGATACTACGGCTTTGCAGGATTACTGAGTTTATTGATAAGAAATTCTGTTGCTTTTCCAATAGATGAATTAGAAGCATCATTACACCCAGAATTGTATATACATTTTCTGTTATCCTTTTTAATTAATTCTAACAAATCTCAAATTATTGCAACTACTCACAACCGAGAAATTTTAGATAGTAAAGACATTTTCAGAAATGATGTCATTTGGTTTGCGGACAAATCTGAAACTTGTGCGACGGAGTTGTATTCATTATCTGATTTTGATAGTTCAATAGTCAGAGACACAAGTAATATTTTTAACGCATATAAATCTGGTAAATTAGGTGGCACACCTAATTTAGGTGATTACTATATTGACATTAGCAATGAGAAAAAATAGAGCTATTCCTTTAAAAAGCAAACCAACCTTTGCAGTTGTCGTAGATGGCGATTGTGAGGTTTGGTATTTGCAAATGCTAAAAAGGAATGAAAGGTCAATTGTCGTAAATATCGAGCCTAAAATCCCTCAAAGAAAAAGGCTATCCGAACAATATGAAAATGTAATTAAACTTTCGGAGGAAAACACAAAGGTGTTTTGGATAATTGATTTTGATGTAATAGCAAGTGAAACCAAAAGTGCTAAAGCTGGCGATAAGACTGCGACTAAATTGTTTTTAGAATATAGAAAGAGGATTGATGAGAAATACAAAAACATTGTAATAATTGTAAATAATCCTTGCCTTGAATTTTGGTTTCTACTTCATTATGAAGCAACTTCTAAATATTTTGACACCTGCGAAGGAGCGGAAAAGCAATTAAAAAAACACCTTAAAGACTACGAAAAGACCCAAAAATATTTTACAAAGCAAGACAATGACATTTACTTACGATTAAAGCCCAATTTATCAGTCGCTTTAAAAAATGCTAAGGCTTTGAAATTTTTCGATACTGAAAACCCGAATAAGGCAATGACTGAAATGCAATTATTTTTTGAAGCAAATGAGTTTGGACAGCTATTTAAAAAATAGTTATTCGCTTAGACTGGGCAGAAAAGAAGGGCATCTGCTAACACGGGTTTGGCAAAAGTGGCGGGTTAAGTGCTTCTATGACAGTTTAGTGTAAGGTTCAAGTTCAGTTTTTCAAATGAACATTTGTGGTAAAAATACCGCCACTTCGCCAAGCCCTAGCCGTTAGCCGAAATTGCACAGCGACCGTCCTAACTTCAAAGTTTCCAACAAAATT
>JASGCW010000284.1 GCA_030053945.1 Limnohabitans sp. | reverse complement strand
ATTCTCTTGGATAAAATCTTTCACCAATTTGAAATCCTTGACAGTCAATAACAGCACCAATTTTAAAAATAATTTTATTGTCTAGAGCATACTCCATTTTCTAAACACTTTTGTAAAATAATTTCGTTTTTAGCTTTATTAACTGAAAAAGAACTTATAAATTGACTAAACGATAATCCTGAAGTTCGAGAGTTTATATAGCAAATACAAAAAAGACCGCAGCTTTTAGAGTCTGTATGCTGAATTGTAGAAGAATTGTAAGTCCAACCTTCAGGACATGCGCTATCAAGATAGTTTATTAAATCTTTATGAAGCGGTGGTAGTCCAAATGAGTCAAAATATTCACCGTTTTTATTATGAATTATTATAGAAACCCAATGTTCACCTGGTTCTAATGATGAGTCAGTATTAACAATTATACCAGATGGTCTATTGTTAAATATTCTCGGAATTTTGTCTCTTGGGTACACTCCTTTAAATAGTGTATTATTTTTTAAAATCTTTTCAATTTGTCTGCTGTCCATTTGCAGAATTTAAAACATTTCCATCTGACTGAATCTCAATTATATTATCAAATTCACAATAGCAAATAACATTTATTGGCTCTGTTAATGCATTTTTGAACTTCAACTGTAATCTCATTGATCCTCTTTTTATAGCATTAACATGACCAGCTGCTCCACAACCGTTAGACATATCAGGAGCAAAATTGAAACCGAAAATAGGTTTGTTAATAAAATCTTCCCTTTTATACGAATAAAAATTATCTGTTCCATTCTGATTAAGTGCTTGAAACAAACCATTGTATTCTCTCATGTATAATTTCGAACCAAAATCGGGGGTATAGGCAATTGAAGGATATTGATTTCCATCTAAATAACAGCATAAATAGTTGACATTAAAATGTTTAAACTCAAAAGGGTCCTTTTCATACGATCCATTAAAAGCTTTATTTTCAACAATGCACAAAAACATTCTTCTAGGTAATTGACCGAAAGTTACATTGTCAATCCAAATATCCATTAGATCTTTAGGTATAGGGAACTGTCTCACTTCAATTCTAGTAATAGGATATTTTGCTGATGCAAATGTCAAAGCTTTTCTATGTGCGTCTACAATCATTGATGATACTTTAGTTTTATGAACAAGTAAAGTGAAATCTGTAAATTTAACTTCAGCTGAATAATTACTGTTGAGTTTTAAATAAAAAGATGGATCATTCAAAGTGATCATTAATTTTACTTGACACCCTCCAATCAAAGCGCGACTTTGATAACATAAATCTGTATGTAATTTTCCGTATACATCGATTTTACGACCTTTTGATAAATCTGATTGGCTTATTGGTTTAATAAATTTATTACGCTCTTCATCATCTTCTATCCACATTGCAGATTGCAAATGTGATTTTTTCGTTGTTTCAGCATACCCCAATAATGTTTCAATATAAGCTCTATATGCATAATTTTGAGGTAACGATGAGATGTTTTTGCCGTTTATCTCAAAATCTATTTGTTTAATCATAGCATGCATTGAATAATTACATATTCCAACTTTTGTCCAATCTTCATTTGTCAAAGAAGCATCCGAATCATCTTTTTCAATATTTACTTGAAATTTATAATATAAATATAAATTATCCAATTTTATATACTCATCAGTATTTGATGAAAATAAAAAAGTTATCGGGGATTGATTATCGACAGTAGAAATAGGTCTATATTCAACTTCAAAGTCTTTTTCTACGGTTAGTTGGGTAGGAGGTACTCCCCACAAATCGTATTCGGATAGAGGAGCAATAGCAGATAATTCATGAATAGGTTCCATTATGCTAGAAAATCGTTTATTTTAACCTTCTTTTTAGCTCTTTTATTCTTTTTTAGTTTTCTTTTGCGTTTAAAACAGTTTTTGTTTATCAGTTTTTTGGCGAATGTTTTTTTCGCTTTTATTTTTTTTACTCTTCGTCTTCTTTTATACTTTTTAGCACCACTACCTTTGAGAACTTTGTTTTTAACATTATCAAACATTTTTAAGCTTTGTTCTTTTATTCTATTCTTCCCTGACTCTTTTATTGCTTTAAGAGAAAAATCATCACCGTCAACTAGATCTGAGGCAACATTAGCACCTGCTTTTAATGCATTTTTACCAAAAAACTTTAAAAACGGAATAACTGCATTTGATAATAATCTTCCGAAAAACCCGTATCCTTTTTGATATCTCACACCCGAAAATCCATGCAGACCGTTTCCAGCTTGTTTAATATAATAATCTTCAAATACATTCATTTTTCTTTAAAATGTAATACAATTCTAACTTTACCAGAATTAAACTTAACAGATTCTCCGTTATCGTCTTTTATATCTATTTTGACTGAATAATGAATTT
>JASGCW010000283.1 GCA_030053945.1 Limnohabitans sp. | reverse complement strand
AAACCAATAGTTACCAATACTTTTTTTTGAAGAAATCAATTTTTAGAACCCACCTTTATATAATATTTTTTTAAACGAACAGACAAAAATTGATGGCTAAAGCATCAAATACACATTTAAGAAAAGCGGAAGGATCAAAAAAAGATGAATTCTATACCCAGCTTTCAGACATAGAAAAAAAAATGTGTCATTACAAAGACCTCTTTAATGGCAAGACAGTTTTTTGTAATTGTGATGACCCTAGAGTTAGCAGTTTCTTTCATTATTTTTCATACAATTTTGAAAATTTAGGACTAAAAAAACTAATAACAACTTGTTATAAAAATCAAGATATGGATTTGTTTAGTGAAAACAAATCCGAAAGAGCAATTTGGCTTGAATATAATGGCGACAAGAACGGAGACAAAGTTCCTAACCCAGAAGAGATTGGAATAAATTATTTGGAAGGTGATGGTGATTTTAGAAGTCTAGAAAGCATTGAGCTTTTAAAGCAGGCTGACATTGTTGTTACAAATCCTCCATTTTCTCTTTTCCGTGAATATGTTGCTCAACTTATGGAATATGGCAAGAAATTTATTATCATAGGTAATATGAATGCAATAACCTATAAAGAAATATTTAGTTTAATAAAGGAAGATAAACTATGGTTAGGTGCATCATTAGATGGTAGAAACATTTGGTTCAGAATTCCATATGAATATGAAAAATATCATAAAATTGAAAATGGTATTAAGTATGCATTTGTAGCAAGTACAATTTGGTTTACCAATTTAGATTATAAAAAACGCCACGATGACATTACTCTTTACAAAACATATAAAGGGAACGAAAGCGAATATCCAAAGTTTGACAATTACGATGCTATCAACGTAAACAAAGTAGCAGATATTCCTATGGATTATAAAGGTCTTATTGGTGTGCCAATTACATTTTTAACAAAATACAATTCTGAACAATTTGAAATTATTGAAGGTTTAAATACATATAGTATTCTTGAAGGTCCAACTGTTGAAACTCGTGGTAAATATTTAGCACAAGTAAATGGCAAACCAATTTATGTAAGAATTGTGATAAAAAATAAAAAAATATGAAAATAGAACTTAAAGAAATAACAATTAGAGAAGTTTCAGAGGGATATATAAACAATAACGAAGAAGGAGTTGTTGGTTTTGGCGGTAAACTAAACATACGCCCAAAATATCAGCGTGAATTTGTTTATAAAGACAAACAAAGAGATGCTGTTATTGAAACTCTTAAAAAAGACTTTCCACTGAACGTAATGTATTGGGTTAAAAACGCTGACAACACATACGAAGTGTTAGACGGACAACAAAGAACAATAAGTATTTGCGAATACGTTGAAGGAAGTTATTCTTTAAACTCAATGTATTTTCACAACCTAACTGACGTAGAGCAAAACCAAATTTTGGAATACAAATTAATGGTTTACTTCTGCGAAGGCAACGACAAAGAAAAACTTGACTGGTTCAAAACCATAAACATTGCTGGAGAAAAATTAACCGACCAAGAACTAAGAAATGCAATCTATACTGGCACTTGGTTGACAGATGCTAAAAAGTATTTCAGCAAAACAAGTTGCCCAGCATACAACATTGGCAACGACTATTTAACAGGCACACCAATACGACAAGACTATTTAGAAACTGCAATAAGTTGGTTAAGCGAAGCAAAGTATGATAATAATATAAAAGATAAGATTACACATTATATGGCTAACAACCAACAAGAGCCAAACGCAAATGAATTATGGTTGTATTTTAATAGCGTTATGAATTGGATAAAAGTTGTTTTTCCAAAATATCGCAAAGAAATGAAGGGCGTAAATTATGGTGTTTTGTATAACAACTTTAAAGACAAAAAAAATGATGCTACAAAACTGGAAGTAGAAATTACAAAATTAATGCAAGACGAAGATGTAACTAAAAAGTCAGCATTTATGAATACGTTTTGACCAGACAAGAAAAGTATTTAAGTATTCGGTCATTTACCGAGAAACAAAAACGTGAAACATTTGAAAGACAAAAAGGAATTTGCCCAAAATGCAAAGTTAAATTTGAAATAGATGAAATGGAAGCCGACCATATTACACCTTGGCACAGTGGCGGTAAATCGACAGCGGACAATTGCCAAATGTTATGCAAACACGACAACAGAATAAAATCGGGAGTATAACGAGAGAAAGAACACCAGCTTGTAACAGCACCTACCCAAAAGGCAGGGTTTCGTGTTCCAAAGACAGTTTTGTGGTTAATCAACCATTTATTTTTCAAATCAAGTACTGTGGTAAAAGCCCCGCCCTTCGGGTAGTGCAAAACGTTATCAATTGAAAAAACAAAATAAAACAGTTTTCATAACTTCCCATATCGTAGAACATA
>JASGCW010000282.1 GCA_030053945.1 Limnohabitans sp. | reverse complement strand
AAAAATAAGTTGTTAGTTTTTAATTGTTTTAACTTTCTTTTAACACACTATTTTATTTATTTTTTGTCTAATTGGTGTAATTTTACAAAAAATAAAAAATATTTTATGAAAAAAACATTAATGAATTTAGGATATAATCTAACAAGAAGTGAAATTAAATTAATTGACGGTGGCGTAAATGGTAATGCTACTTGTGTACACAAAGGAATTGATTATAGTTGCTGTTTGAGTCAGACTTATTATTCTAACGGCGATGGGAAAAAGTATTTAGACAATCTTTGCACTGAGTCCTATTCTCAATGTACAGGGGGGAGTTTAATAGGATAGTTTTGTCAGATTATACATAACCTTTGCACAATCTTCTGAAGCATGGAAGTATAAAAAATGGTATTACTAAGTTTGTGTGAGAATATTTTAGAGAAAATGTTTTGAAGAAGCTATGCTAAATCATTCAATTGCTTCCATATTTACATAGAGGACAAATAAATTTAATAAAAAAGGTAGAGTTGAGGTATCCTTATCTCTACCTTTTTTGACAACTATTCTGTAACTGAATTATAGTGGTTCTATAATGTAAATGGTGGGTAAAATGTTAGAAGTTTGATGATTTTAAAAATGATAATTTGGTATTTTATAAGGTCATTTTTCTTTCTTTTGTCTTGATATAAAAGAAAGAAATAAAGAAAAAATCAATCCTGCAGAGTAAGGGTTGCAAAACTACGGCTCACTGCGTTATCGAAAATGAATGGCATCGGATATATAGAAAGCGATTGGATATAACTTTCTTGCTTTTTTACAATTTTAGCATCGCTACCACGTGCTTTCTTTGATACATTTGCCTTAACCATTTTCGATAGCCACTTCGTTGCCTTGTTTTGCAATGCCAATCCTCTGGTGGCGTTTAGGCTATATGCTTAAGGGGAATCAATGACAGCAAATTAATATCAATTACACACTCTTTTCGTCATAGAGCCAAAAATAAGTTGTTAGTTTTTAATTGTTTTAACTTTCCTTTAACACACTATTTTGTTTATTTTTTGTCTAATTGGTGTAATTTTACAAAAAATAAAAAATATTTTATGAAAAAAACATTAATGAATTTAGGATATAATCTAACAAGAAGTGAAATTAAATTAATTGACGGTGGCGTAAATGGTAATGCTACTTGTGTATGCGAAGGGATTGATCCTATCTGTCTTGATCAGTATTATTATTCTAACGGCGATGGGAAAAAGTATGTAGACAATCTTTGCACGAAGTCCTATTCTCAATGTACAGGGTGGAGTTTAATACGTCCTATTTTCAATGTACAGGGGGGATTTTAATAGGATAGTTTTGTCAGATTGCACATAACCTTTACACAATCTTCTGAAGCATGGAAGTATAAAAAATGGTATTACTAAGTTTGTATGAGAATATTTTAGAGAAAATGTTTTGAAGAAGCTATGCTAAATCATTCAATTGCTTCCATATTTACATAGAGGACAAATAAATTTAATAAAAAAGGTAGAGTTGAGGTATCCTTATCTCTACCTTTTTTGACCACTATTCTGTAACTGAATTATAGTGGCTCTATGATGAAAATGGTGGGTAAAATGTTAGAAGTTTGATGATTTTTAAAATGATAATTTGGTATTTTATAAGGTCATTTTTCTTTCTTTTGTCTTGATATAAAAGAAAGAAATAAAGAAAAAATCAATCCTGCAGAGTAAGGGTTGCAAAACTACGGCTCACTGCGTTATCGAAAATGAATGGCATCGGATATATAGAAAGCGATTGGATATAACTTTCTTGCTTTTTTACAATTTTAGCATCGCTACCACGCTCTTTCTTTGATACATTCGCATTAACCATTTTTGATGGGCACTTCGTTGCCTTGTTTTGCAACTCCCTTTCCCTTTCTCTGAGGGCGTTTTGCTTATATCCTCAAGGGTAATCAAATATAAAATGTAACTAACTTGTCCACTCTTTTCGTTATAGAGCGGACTTTTAAGCATTTACCCTTTGTTTAGTTAAACTATTTGCGAAATTTAGAAATTTAAAAATAAAGAATAAAAAGTTAACCTTTTCATTCTTTTCTTGTCTAACATTCTGTATTTAATAAATTATAAAATAAATTTAAACTTATGAGAACGAAAAACAATTTAGGGTATGCAGTATCAAGAAAAGAATTAAAGAAAGTATCTGGAGGACGCCATCATGGCTACCACTCTTACGGGCATTGTGTGTATCAATATATGGCTGAAACATTATATATTTGTGTAGATAATGCAATATATTCGTGTCCCTTGGATGATAATATGACGCAAGATTGCTTAAATATGATACCTAAATTGGCTAAATTGATTTCTGCGACTTGTGATCAAAATGCATGTTAGTTGAGCATTTATAATGACA
>JASGCW010000281.1 GCA_030053945.1 Limnohabitans sp. | reverse complement strand
TTTATGTTATTATTTTATTTTTTCACCAGTCTAAATACTATTAAGAGCGTATTTCGTTTTGCAGCTTGGCGAAGTGTCGGATTTAGAAGCACTTACTTTCAATTTAGCACTAATGTTTATTAGAAACCCGAATGTTCAATTTAGCAATGAACCCGCCATTTTTCCAAGCTGCTGTTGTGCGTTCGTTTCCTTATTCAATTATTGGTAAAATAGATTTAAGTTTCGTTACCAAATCTGAATTCAAGTTATTTAATATTTTATTTTCTAAGCTTTTTTTGTCTCTAAGACCTAAAGAATTTGCAAATTTTGGTATCAAATGTTTTCCTCTACAAATCTTTAATAGATTTAATAATTTATTTTCATCACTATCTTCCTTATTATTGATGCTATCAAGGTCTAATAAAACTTCATTTGATTTTGCAGCAATTTCATAATTCAACATTGGGTATTTTTCCAAGTCGTCCAACTTGTTTGGTATTTCATTTATTTTTCGTTGTAAATCTGAGCTGAGTTGTTCTTTAATCCACTTAACTTTCCAGTTTTCATCTGAATTAATCCAACCTAATGCATTGTCTATGTATGTTTCATTACTAAACACAATGCCTTCTCCAACAATTTTATATACTTCTTCAGCAATAGTCGGATGAAGAAACAAATTTTCAATAATTGCAAGGGGTAATACAAAAATACCATCTTCTTTAAGACTATTTATAACGTTTGTTTCAAGACCATCTCTATCTATTAAACCAAAACACTTTACTTTATGAAATCGTTTATTTTTATTAAGTGCTTTAGTATAGCTTTTTACTTCGCTGCAACTTTTAACTTGAATTACAGTTAAATCATCATAAATACGATTGTAAATATTATCTAATGAAGTGTCTTTTTTCCCTTCCACAAATAAAATAGGTTTTCTTGTTCCACTTATTGCAGTTAGGACATCTTCAGGTATTGTATCGTTCTTATCTATTTCTTCTATGTCCCATTTATTTTCATGCACATAGTCTAGTAAAACATATTTTTTGCCATTTCTAGAGGTTGCAAAATCTATATCATGTGTTATGTAGATAAATGAACAATTTTTCTTTATGACCTCTATTTCACTAAATAAATTACTCAGAATTGACTTGTGAACATGAATGTCAGGTTCGTCAACAATAATTAATGAATTTTCTGGAGTTAGCAAGCACTGACCTAAAAGATAAAAAATTGTTTTTTCTCCATCACTTAGTTCAGAGATGGCATATTCTGCCGAGTTTTTACATTGCACAGATAGCTTTAAGCCTTCAATATTGATTTTACGATGTGGTAGTAATTTATTCCAAGTTTCAATTATAAGGTCTAATTTTGTTTTAGCTTCTTCGGATTTTATTTTACTTTGCCTGTATTTGGCTCCCAATTCGGCTTCTTCCGAAATTAATGCAATTAACAATTTATCAAAATCACTTTGTAAAGGTGAGTTATTCCATTTATTATCCGTATTCTGAGTATGATTGCTATTTCCGTATAATAATTCTTTTAAAGCGGTGTCTTTGTCTTTTGGAGAATTGTTTGGATTAAATACTAAAGAGCGATGTGCCGAAATTCTTTGACAAAATTTAAAGCTATCGGTGGTGAAATTTTTTAATTGAATTTCAAGATTGGCAATCTCTTTTACTAGTTTATTTCTTTTATCTAATTCATTATCTAGCAAGACTTTATTTTTTTTTCTAAAATACTCTTTTGCTGTTTCAATTGATTTCGGGTTTTCTTTATCTATTTTCATTAGATCAATATCTAATATTATGCCTCCAAATTCAATAGTACCCCCATCAATATCATTTAAACTTTGCGGAGGTAAACCAGCAAGAAAAGAGTTATTTGAAAAAGTTAAATTTCCAATTTGAATTTTTCCTTGAAATAAAAGTTCTATGAATTCTTTTCTGCTAAATATTTCTTGGCTCGGTAGAAGTATTTTTCTTTCTTGATATTCTAATCCAATATTCAAGACTTGTTCATCTGTGGCTTTATTAAAATCGCTTATTTGTCGAGTTAATTGATCGATTGAACCTTCTACAATTGATAATTCTTGCTTCTTGTGATTTAATGAATTTTGATTTTGGTTAAATCCAGATTGTGTCTGACTAAAAACCGATTTTTCAATAAATTTACCTAATTTAGATTTTCCTGTTCCATTAGCCCCTAAAAAAACTATTTTTTCAGATAGTATAATTTCAATTTCTAAAAATGAATCACTTGGTTTTTGTATTGTAAATTTCATACACTCTATATTTTTTTAAAATATTACAATCTAGTTCAGTTAGTTTACGATGTTATGGCACGACTCTTTGAGGAATGACGCACAACATTATCTATTGTATCATCATAAGAGCAGAAACAGATTCTATCCCTTCCATAAGG
>JASGCW010000116.1 GCA_030053945.1 Limnohabitans sp. | reverse complement strand
TTGGTTATGGGCAGACGGAACTCGAAGGCCCCAACAACGCCAACCCCTAGCGTTGGCAGAAATAATATTGAGCTGTTTAATTTCATAAGTCAATATAGGACGATAAAGAGCCTTACAAAATGACTTTGAAGTAAAAGAAAGACAATATGTTTCTTAATTAGGCTTCAATAATTTCTGACAGCATTGCCTTTAAAATAGCTAGGTAGGACACAGAGTTGACTGTGAATTTTAAATATATTCAACGAAACTATTAAATCATTTCAAATAAAAAAAACACTTGTTACATTAAGCTTATTAATGTTTGCTTTTCTTATTCAAGCAAACAGCACCGTTAAATCAAATCTTGAAAAAACAAGATTAGTATCTACAACCAAGATTGCTTTTCCTGATTGGGGTAGTTACGGTGGCTATTTGTTATTTAATGATGGATGTTTCCATCATGGGACATTTATTTGGTCTGGCAGTCCTTCAAACTATGTATTTGTGCCAGACAACGGTTGTAATAATGACAATAGTTGTTCGGTTGGATTTGAAGATTTTTGTATGGGTGAGGAGGAATTTTCTACCTTTTGTTGAAATAATGGGTAGGCTTAATGCCTACCCCTTTTAAAATAATTTAAAATGAAAAAAATAATAATTATTGGTCTCTTTTTGGCAGCTATAAATCATGTAACCGCACAGTATATGGAGAAACCTGCAAAAAAGGTTTTTAATCCTTATATGAATTTGTTGCAACCAGGAACGATTGTAGTAATAAATGATAAAATTTATGATTTTAATTCCAAAGAAGCAAGACAATTACTAACAAAGCTTATACCTGGTGACACAACCAAATCACTTACAATCATAAAAGATTATAGAAGTAACTGTTCAATTAAACAAATACTAATAATAAAAGAAAAAAAACTATGACAAAACTATTTTTATTAATTATAGTGTTATTGACTTCATCAATAGCATTCGGTCAATCGATAAGTAGCGATTATGACAAAACTATTAAAGAAGCGAATAGCAACATGCAAGACAGTAATTATAGGATTGCAGCGGATTTGTACTCTAAGGCTTTTTACAACAATAATGATAAAGGAAAAGTATATGATAGATATATGCTTGCAATATGCTATACAAAATTAAATAAAGTTGACAGTGCATTCAGTCAACTAGAGCGAATGGCAGTTGGTGGAAAATTCAGTCATCACGATCTTTTAGAAGGAGATGAGAATTTTAATTCTTTAAAAAACGACAAACGATGGAAGATTATCATAGACATTATGAAAAAGAATTTCAAGAACTTACGATAATTTAAGTGACAAAATAATTACTTCTGCCAACATTTGGTTTGGCGTTATTGGGGCTTGACGAATATAGCCTCAACTTTTGTTCTTTATTGTGCTTTTGTTTGGGCTAGACGTTATATATTTGGCTTATGAATAAAACATCGGCAATATTGCAATCATTTAGCTTCGGTTACGGGCAGACGGAACTCGAAGGCCCCAACAACGCCAACCCCTAGCGTTGTGTGTAATGCCGACAGACCCTAAAATATCATAAAATGAAATTCTTAATTGTTACAGTCCTAAGTACATTTTTCTACCTGACAACTTTTGCTACTGCTCAATACCCTGACAGAATACTTTTTGATGGAAAGGAATATAATCTTCATTCAAATCCATTAGAAAGTTATTTTGAAAAAAATCCTGACAAACGACCCAAAGGAGGCGTAATGTCAACGGCTCTTTGGCGAGGGTATGTAGCAACATTTGAAGTTAGGGACAGCCAATTATTTGTAAAGGACATTCAAATACAATATTGGGACACAACCGACAAAAAAAACCACGACACAAAATGGAAAAGTGTTATGACAGAAGTTTTTCCTGACCAAAAAAATGCCAAGGTTGACTGGCTATCAGGACTACTTGTTTTACCTTTTGGGAAACTTGTCAATTATGTTCATATGGGCTATGGTTCTACCTATGAAAAGTACTTTCTTTTAGAAATAGACAAAGGCAGTTATATAAAATCAAAGCAATTTGATTATAAAGAATACGAAAATTTCAAGGACAAACAATTTTCAGCATACAAAAAAACTGACGAATACAAGGAAACAAAGGCCAAATTAAAAAAAGAAGGTAGTTCTGATGAATTTATAGACAGCTTCCTTAGAAGTTTTGTGACGCAATATACATCAAAAATTTTGACAGACTAATGCACTACACACAACAGGCGGTTTGGCAATATGGCGGGGCGACGAATATATGCTCAACTTTTTGTTCGCTATTCGGCTTCAGTTCTAGCTTGACGTTTTTCAATTTGGCATCAGTTCTTATCATCATCTTTTGTAACTTTACTTAGCAGCAGTTACGGGCTGACGATTTTCAAATACCACCACATCGCCAAGCCCTAGCGTTGGTGGTAACCCCAATGAAACCTACTAAATTCCATATAGCAATATTAATTTTCATTCTGTTCTCTTGTAGGACAAAGAGTGGCAGTGACAAAATCTCAATTGTTCAAATACGGACACATCCTGACACATCCGTAAAGAGTATTCAGTTTTCATTGCTAGACACTTTAATTGTAAACACAAAAGACACCTTTACATACAATCATAGGACTTTCAGAATATTGAAACATTCACAATCTAAAGATGTTGAAATTCAATATTGGGAAAACAACAAATGGAAAGACAACATACAAGTTCACGTTTATGACCAATTTGAGACAGATTTTGATGTAAACAAAGATGGTTATAAAGACATTTTTTCTCAAGCTCAAGGGTTTAACTATGTAAACTTTTATATACCGAGCAAACGACTATTCTCAGAACAATTTCAACTTTTCGCAGACGATGAAATTGTTGTTGATAGTGTGAGAAAAATTTATGCAAATTATAGAGAGGCATATCACGCTTGTAATAATTATTCCTCACAACTTTTTGATTACAAAAACTCGACACCACATTATTACTACTTGTTGACAGGTGAGACAGAATGTGAAATGGGAAATATTAAAACAATAAAACTTTACAAGCACGACAACATAAATGACTCATTAATTTTATTAAGTTCTTTTAAGTCAAAAGACACTTCAAATCTTGACTATGAAAAATACTGGAAAAAGAATTACAAAAGACTGATGGGCTACCACCAACATGGGGTTTTGTGCAAGTTGGGCTTTACGGAATAACAATGAACTTATGTAATTCTGTTTAGCTTTTGTTCGGGCTGGACGTACATCGCTGAACTTTTGTTCTTAACTTCAACTTTATATTTTCAATCGGCAGCGGTTGTGGGCAGACGGAATACTAATTCCCAACCTGCACAAAGCCCTGGCGTTACCTGCAAGCCACGAACACACCACGTAAAATAAACTTTTTAAAATAGAAAAATGGGAAATAAGAAAATCAATCGCCGAAATTTTATTGCTAACACAGTTTTAGCAAGTGCAAGTATTGTTGTTGGACAATCTTTGCTTTCAAGTTGTAACTCAACAAAAGGAATTAATGCAAAAAATATGACAGGAGATAACAAACGGAAACTTGGAAAATTAGAAGTTTCAGCAATTGGATTAGGCGGATTGCCAGTAGTTGGTTTTTATGGCGGTGGTGTAAGAGACCAAAATTTTGTAAATAACCTTTACTCTAAAGCATATGACAATGGAGTGACTTTTTTTGATACAGCAGAAGTTTACGGCCCATTGACAAATGAAACCCAAATTGGTCAAGCTGTAAAATCGTTTAGAAAAAATGTTGTACTTGCAACGAAATTTGGGTTTGAAGTAAATCCAAATCACCAAAGCGGAAAAGGAAGGGCGTTAAATAGTAGCCCCGAAAATATTCGTAGAGCAGTGGAAGGTTCATTGAAAAGGTTGCAAACTGATTATATAGATTTGTACTATCAACACAGAGTTGACCCAAATGTGCCAATTGAGGACGTTGCAGGAACAATTAAGGATTTAATAAAGGAAGGCAAAGTTTTACATTGGGGACTTTCTGAACCAGGAATAAAAACAATCAGAAGAGCACATTCCGAACAGCCACTTTCAGCAATTCAAAATGAATATTCGCTTTGGACAAGAGATTCTGAAACAGAAGTTATACCACTTTGCCAAGAATTAGGTATAGGCTTTGTACCTTGGTGTCCTTTAGGGTATGGATTTTTGGGTGGCTCAATAAATGAAAATTCCACATTTGGACAAGGCGATTTTCGAGCCATTTTACCAAGAGTAAAACCTGAAAATATTAAACAAAACTTAAAATTGCTTGAATTTATTAAGCAATGGGGCTTAAGGAAAAATAAAACTGCTTCACAAATATCTTTGGCTTGGTTACAAGCACAGAAACCTTGGATTGTACCAATACCCGGAACTTCAAGTTTAGTACATTTGATAGAAAACATAAACTCTAATGGAGTATCTTTTTCAGCAGAAGAAATGACCGAGTTTAATTTAGGCCTTTCAAAAATTGAGATTGCAGGTGCAAAAAATACACAACAAATAATTGATGCTATGGGAGTAGAATCAACTTTAAAAACCAATTAATAAATATTATGAAACATATTATAACCACCGCTTTATTTCTTACTCTAACACTAACCATACAAGTTTCAGCCCAATCAACCAAGAAAAGGGCTTTGAGGAATACGAGTATGGAGCAGGAAATTGAAGCCCTATCTAAAAAGAAATGGCTTTGGATGTCCGAAAAAAATGTAGACTCTCTGACAGTTCTTTTCCACGAAAAATCTGTATTCGTTCATATGGGCGGAAGTTGGGGAAAAGAACAGGAAATAAACATCATTAAAAGTGGTGGTATATGGTACAAGAATGCAGAAATTCAAGAAACCTCTGTGCAAATAATAGGCAAAACTGTCATACTTTTAGACAAAATTCGGTTGACAGCTATTGTTGGAGGTAACGAAGTTGTTAATCCATTTATGGTTACAGAAGTTTATATCAAACAAGGCAAACGTTGGGAATTAGGTTCATTATCATTTACGAAATTACTTTCTCAATAACAAAAACGACAGAAAAGGGCTGCAGGTAACATTGGGTTTTGTGCAAGTTGGGCAGAAGGAATAACAATGAGCATTTGTAATTCTATTTGGCTTTTGTTCGGGCGGGACGTACATCGCTGAACTTTTGTTCTTAACTTCAACTTTATATTTTCAATTAGCAGCGGTTCCAGGCAGACTGAATACTATTTCCCAACCTGCACAAAGCCCTGTTCGTTGGTGGCAATTTTTGGACACACCCCATTTGTAAGACAAAACTTAATAAAATAATTAATTATGGGCTTCTTCTCATCACTATTTTCAAGCAATGACGACACCAAAGAAAGCAAAAAGAATCGCATTGAGCATATTAAGAATACGATAGAAAATCATAAACGTTGTATTGATAACGAGAAAAAGAATATGGCAAGGTATAGAGCGGCAAAAGCAGCATCACACAATCAAGAAGGAGGAAAACGAAATATAGCACATTACCAAAGACTGATTGCTTCGTGTAGAGAAGAAATTAAAAAACTTAGAGGTTAAACAAACTACTCATAAATGAAAAAAACTTTTCTATCTACTTTGTTGCTAACAACGACAATACATTCATTTGCTAAAGATGGTTTCCTAAAATATCCAGGTTATGATTTTAAAGAGTACTTGATTTTTGGTTTCATTGTATCCTTTCTTGTGCTTGTTGGAATTACTCGTAGTGTGAAAGATATGAGATTCAAAACGGGACGAAGAAATACTGGAGAAAGCATACTAAGCACCAAGACAATACTAATCTTATCAATTATTATTTCATTAGTTTGGGCATCATACAATAAGTTATGAAAAAAATAGAATTTGAAATTATTACTCTTGAGTGGACTAAAGTAAACCATAAGGACTTCCCTGAACAATCAGGAGTTTATCAAATTTATGGTACTTCACCACTTTATGGAATTGAAACACTTTTATACATAGGACAAGCCCAACATTTAAAATCAAGAATAAGAGACCACATAGATTTCAAAGAAGGTGTAATTGGCAGACAAGCAAATTTGAGTTGTAGGTATGCGACTGTGGACAAAGAATTATTAGATATTGTTGAGCAAACGCTGATTGTAATGTATAAACCAAGTTTTAATTCTATTGGACTAAAAAATGTTAGTCATTCTGTAAGACAAAAAGGATACGACATACAAAATCACGGAGAACGTGGATTATTAAATTATGAGACAACAAACTATTATTTTTTAAACAACTTGACTGAAATTTTAGAAGACTACGAAGGATAAAACTGCCACCAACATTAGCTTTGGCATTATTGGGGCTTTACAAATATCGCCTCAACTTTTGTTCTTTATTGTGCTTTAGTTCAGGCTTCACGTTATATATTTGGCTTATGAAAAAAACATCGGCAATATTGCAATCATTGGGCTTCGGTTACGGGCAGACGGAACTCGAAGGCCCCAAAAACGCCAAGCACTAGCATTGGGCGTAATTTTGAATGACGAATATAACTTGCCCAACCATGGTTCGTGAGGACACGAACCACGGCGAGGGTAGCCATAGATGGTTTGACGTAGGAATTGAATAATAACTGTACATAACGAGAACTTTATTTTCAATGAAGATTAAGCAGTTACCAAAATCTATTTTTTGTAACTTTGCAAAGATGAAACAAAGAATTTACATAGATACTTCGGTTATTGGTGGTTACTACGACACAGAGTTTGAAGTAGCCACTAAAAAACTGTTTGATAGAATTATTAACAAAGATTTTTCAATTTATTTTTCAGAAGTAAACGAAACTGAATTGATACTTGCACCAAGCCACATTAGAGAAGTGAAAGATCTTATACCAACAGACTGTCTTACTTTTATTGAAATGACAGACGAAGTAGAAATTTTGGCACAAACCTATATCTCTGAAAAAGCATTGGGAAAAGCAAGTGAAAACGATGCTTATCATATTGCATTATCTTCTGTAAACAGATTAGACTGTTTGGTAAGTTGGAATTTTAAGCACATTGTAAACTTTGACAAAATTAAAATGTTTAACTCAATAAATTTACGATTAGGTTATCCATTAATAGACATACGTTCACCATTAGAATTTTTAAAAGATGAAAACTAAAGAAACAAAAACATTTGACAGTGTAACATTTTTTCGTGCAATAAAAGAAAAATTGGCAAAGAAAATGGAAGGAATGAATTTAGTGCAAAAAAAAGAATTTATGCAACAAGTTCGTGAAGGAAAAATTAAGATTGCGTAAAAAAGTAACAGCACACAACAAGGTATTGCCAAAAGCGGGGCTTAAGGAATTCTAATGAACATTTGTGCTAATACAAACATTGGAAATTCTATTGAACTTCGGCGCTAAAACACCCGCCTTCGGCAATACCCGACCGTTGGCAGAAATGCAATGAAAACTCTATTATTAATATTTACTTCATTTTTTGCTTTGTCTTTATTTGGACAAGTTGAAAATAAAAAGACCATTTTCAAGACTTCATATTTTAACAACGATGGACAAGTCACCAAAAGCATTGTTGACACAATTTCAACTAACGAGTCAATTAGCATAGACTTTTATAAAAAACATTTTTATGTTCCTTATTATTTTCCTCAACCTTTTATAAACAAACTTTATAAAGACACAACAATAATTATTTGGCAAGACATTTTAAAAGCTAAGGACTATGAAACTAATTGGACATATACTACAGTTTATGACAAGAAATTTAGGGCTATAAAATACACTTATTCAGGTTGTTTAATTTGTGGACAATTTCCTTTCAATGTAGACATATTTTATGACAACAAAAGCAGACCAACACGAATAAGAAAAAACTATGGAATTGGGTTTAAAGAAGTAAATAAAAAATTGAGAAAAGACATTAAGAAAGTTGCAGACAATGAAGATGCATTAGAATATAATGAAAATGACGAGATAATAAAAGTGAAGTCTTTCAAACGTGGTAAACTTGAAAGTCAGATTGACAAGATATAGAAGCACTGTGCCTAACATTAGGTTTGGCATTATTGGGGCTTGACGAATATCGCCTGAGCATTTGTTCTTTATTGTACTTTTGTTCGGGCTTCACGTTATATATTTGGCTTGTGAAAAAAACATCTGCAATATTGCAATCAATCGGCTTCGGTTACGGGCTTACGGAACTCGAAGGCCCCAAAAACGCCAAGCCCTAGCGTTGTAGGCAATTATAAAGACACTTTTCGATGGAAAATAAAGCAATCTTTTTAGGAGCAGGTGCGTCAAAAGCCTTCGGACTTCCATTGACTGGCGAAATTTTTCCCCTAATAATACAACGCTTAAAAAGCAAACAATTATTTAAAGGTAATAGCACTGAACAAAATGAATTATCTAACTTCATCAAAAGACTATATCCGGGTTTAGTTAAAATCAGAAAAAATAAATACCCCTTAATCACTGACACCCTATCGCTACTTGATCATCTATTAAATACAGGTAATTATTTTTGGGGAAAATCCGAAACAAAAGACATAATCTTTTACAAAGGTTTATTTGAAAAAGCAATATTTGAAGTTCTCGAAATTCCTTTTAAAAAAAATTCAGCAAGCCACATTGATGAAACTCCCCCAATTTTAAAACAAATGGGCAATTGGATTTACCAAAATCACAAGGATATATTTTTTTCCATTATTTCAACAAACTATGACATCACAGTTGAAGAAGAACTGTATTCAAGATTCAAGGATAATCAACACCCAATTTCTCAACTAGTTGATTTCGGAATAAATTGGAGAGATCCAGGAAAAGATAAAATTCATTTAAGGCCATTAGAACCAGCAATTGGAATTTATAAATTACATGGTTCTACAAATTGGCTTAAATGTAATTTGTGTAATCACATATACATAAATATCAAGGGGAATATTTATCACCAAGCCTTTAGGGAGGAAATTGATACAAAAAACACTTGTCACTGTGGAAATGCGCCCTTGTCTACCCTTATTGTCGCTCCTTCACTTGCCAGAATAATTTATGATAACAACCTTCCCCACATTTGGAATAATTCCTTTGAACGTTTAAGAAGAGCATCTGAATGGATAATTATAGGCTATTCATTCCCACCTGAAGATCTTAATATTAAATCCATGCTTGTAAGAGCATTTAATGCCAGAGTAGAAAAACCTCAGATAACTGTTGTTCAAAAAGGTAAAGGTTTTAAATCAAGGTATAATGCCATATTTGGTGAGACAGTGTACCTAGAAGGAGGACTAGAAGAATTTATGGCATTGGAGAATATCCGATAATAACAGCGTACAACATTGGGTTTGCTGCTAGGCTGGCTTGACATTTGAGCAATGGTCATTTTATCGCTGTTGTGCTTCATCTGGGCTGGACGTACATTGTTGGGCTTTTGTTTGTTAACCTGTACTTTTATATCTTTAATCAGCAGCGGTTCTGGGCGGACCAGCAATGAATTCCAGCCCTGCAAGCAAGCCCTGTTCGTTGGTGGCAAGGCTAAAAGACAATAACACTCTAATAATATGGCAGGAAAAATTCAAATCAAATTGGGAGACATGTTTAAAGGTGCATGTGATTTAATCGTACTCCCCTGTTCTGCGACTGGAACAGTAACTCAATTTGTTTTTAACAGACTTCAAAGCTATAAAATTCCAGCACCGTCAAAAGGAATGAAGCTCGGAGACATAGAAATACTACCATTTAAGGGTGGCGAAAACATTGCTCAATACGTTGCCTTTGCGGTTTCAGTCGATAACAATTATTCAGAGTTATCAGCAATCGAAAGTATTGGAAAAAAAATAGGTGAACTTGCCATAACAAATTCTGCTCTAGAAATAATTAATATCCCACTACTAGGAGCTGGCGCAGGCGCACTACAAAGCGAAAAAGTAGTTGAAGCATTGAAAAGAGGATTCCAATCGAAAAGCTCCAACAACTCTACACTAATAATTCATGTACTACATGCAGAAGTATTCAATCGCATCACAGAATATTTCAAAGGGGTAAAAAATATTGGTGACCCTCATGACATTGCCCAACCAAAGCAAACAAAACCAACCAGGGTTTTTATTAGTTGGACAAAAACAGATGATAATCATTGGACTTGGACGGTGGAAATGGCAAAATATTTAAGGGATAACGGAATTGATTCAAGAATAGATATATGGCATTTAAGGGCTGGAATGGACTTACCTCAATTTATGGTAAATGAACTTTCCTTAGCAGACAAAGTTTTAATAATCTCAAACGAACAATATGCTGCAAAAGCCGATGGCAGAACTGGCGGAGTTGGTTGGGAAACAATGATAATACAAGGAGACATGTCTAAACTTCCGGCAGATTCAACTAAATATCTTACGATTGTAAAATCAGAAAATATTGATACTGGCTTACCTATTTATCTAAAATCAAAGTACGTTATTCACTGGACTAGTTCAACAAAGGAAATAGTACATAGACAAAGGCTTTTGAACGACTTATTGAATGTAATAGAAGCCCCACAAATTGGAGTAGCGCCTGTGTTTCTTTAGCCAAAGTCTGCCAGCCCAGCCACCAACAAAAGGTTTGCCGCAAGGCTGGCGGACGTAATAACAATCGGCAATTGAACTACTATCAACTAATATCGGGCTTGACCGAATTCTATTTAGCTTTTTGTTCTTAACTTCAACTTTATATTTTCAATCGGCAGCGGTTACGGGCAGACGGAACTCGAAGGCCCCAACAACGCCAACCCCTAGCGTTGTACGCCATATTATTTGACCACTCAAACTTGTACAA
>JASGCW010000280.1 GCA_030053945.1 Limnohabitans sp. | reverse complement strand
CTTTTCCTTATCAGGGTATATGAACACCCCTTTTATTATTTTTTTGCTTTCAGAACCAAATTGTTGCGAATCATAGTCGTGAATTTCATTAATTTTTAAAAATTCTCTAACTTTAGTAGTTGCATCCATTATTGCTTTATTAAGTCCTGTATTTGTGGGAATTATGATAGTATAATCTTGATTATTTAAAGTATGTAATTCAACATTTTGAGAATTTAAAGACTTCGTTATAATATCATTTATTAGTTTACCACGAAATATTCTATTTGCTTTTTCGTGACTTCCCTGTCTGGCAACTTCAAAATATTTTTTCTCATTATCAGAAATATCAATTGTATCGTCATCAGAGAAATATAAATCGACTTTAGTCTCTAGTTCCAGTAGTTCTTGTTCTAGGATTTGTAAATTAATGTCAGGTATTTCAAATCTTGATAATTCTATAATTAGCGTAAACAGGTTGGCCTTATTAAACCAATAGCTATTTCTGTAAAACCCTAATTTTTTTATCGTATTGACTGATTTTACCAATAAACCTAGTGGCATAGTATAATTTTCAAATGATGCATTATATCTATCTAGATATTCATTAACTTTTGAACTTCTGCCGTAATAGCCCCCCTCCAAAAATGTTGAGACTATTAGCATCACATACTGTTCATCAAACATTCGAGCTTTATCATTCTCGGTAAACACTTCGTTATCATTAAAAAAAGAATTTAGTAAAATCTTGGTATCATTTTCAATAATTATGTCTGTCTCATTTATTGTAGCTGTATAATTTGAATCTACAATTTGTTTACAAAAAAGGGCAAATTCACCGCCGCCATATTGTGCATTAATTCGCTCATTAGAATTAAGGGAATATTCAGTACTGTTTATTCTTTGAAATATTTCTTTAATGTAACTCTCATCCATATCTTTCAAATCTTTTACTGTAACTAAATAATTAAGAAAATCTCTTTTTTCATCGGTCGTTAATTCCTCAAAAGGCGTTACTCTTTTTTGATTCTCAAAATCTTTAATTCCTTTAATATAATCTAATATTGTAGTTAATCTTTGTTTTCCATCAACTACAATTTCTTTTGATTTAAGCGTCTCAACATCCATTTCTGCGCTTGCAATGTAAACTTCTGGAAATGGGAAGTTCATTAATATGGTTTCAATAAAAGAATATTTATGCTGTTTCTTCCAAACTAATTTTCTTTGAAAATCAGGACTAGTATCTAATATTCCAGCATCTATTTTATTATATAGATCTATAATTTTAACACTGTTTGATGGTATACTTTCTTTTAGCTTCATATTATTATCTTTTTGATATTTCTGTTAATTTAATTCTCTCAACATTACTTTGATGATAGTTTTCAAAAAAGTACCAAGACTTATAAAGACCAATATTGACTTTTCTTCCGATTAATGCTTTGTAATGCTGTTGAACTTTAACTACTTCAGAATTAATTGAATAATCATTTGGAACTTTATCTGGTCTCAACCATCCTTTTAAAATATAGTTTGCAAAATCAACTTTCTGTAAGCTGTTATTGTAACCATAATTACTATAACCGTTGGTGTAAGCATATAACTCTATTAATTGTTCATCAAACAGTTTACTTGAAACTATTGCAACATCTAAATCTGATTTTTCATTATTATTATCTTGGTTGAATTTGAAATCAAAATCATTGTATTTATAAACTAAATGATTATTTTCTTTAATTGGCTTTATACTAAAACCTAGTTTACCAGAACCAACAATTACAATATCTCTAATGTGTACATCTAAACTATTAGCAATATCTTTTTTAAATTGAAATTCTTCACCAAGTCTAAACACATCAAAAAAATAGCTACTTCCTTCAATTAAAAACTGTTGTACAACAATGTCTGGCTTACGGCTTGCACAAGCCATTATGAAATCTTCTTTCTTCATAATGTTAGCTTATATGTTTTAAAATTTCTAATGCAATTGCTTTAGCCATTAATGGTGGAACGGCATTGCCTACTAATGTACATTGTGGAATTGTAGATTTTCTTTCTATGCCTCCAGTTGTTTTCTTTCCCTGAAATACAAAAGAATCATCAAATGACTGCAGCCTTGCCATTTCACGAACTGTTAATGAGCGTGGATTTGAATAATGTATAAAATCGTCTGGGATTGTCACTATTGTAGGGCTTTGGGAGTTAGCTTTCAAAACATTATAGTTGCGTTTTTTAGAATATAATTCCATTTTAATTAGTTTCTTTTTAGCAAGTTCATAATTTCCTGCATCCAAGATTTTATCAAGGCGACTAGTAACTTTATCACTATGTTTGCTTGTTTTGTGATTATGCAAGTACGCTACAAGGTGTTGATTATTTTCAAGTTCTTCAAAATTGCGAACGTAAAATGGGTTTTTAGCATTTACAAA
>JASGCW010000279.1 GCA_030053945.1 Limnohabitans sp. | reverse complement strand
ATTATTATAAAAAAATAGCTTGATTTATTTGTTTTTATGCACAGTTCGTGTTAGCCGATGTTTTTCTCTTCTGACCTTAAGCTGTCAAAAATATTTTTTATTATTTCGTTGTCTATGTCACTTTGTTTGGGTGGAGAAATATTTTTTTCTGCATTCCAATCATATTCATTTTCTTCTTCTTTTTTATTTTCGATTTTTGTTTCAATTGCTTGTTTATATTTAAAGTATGGTATCTTATATTTTTCTGCTTTACTTATTATCTCCGATAATTTGTCTTCTAAATAATCATCTTCAACGTTTTCAACTTCAATTTCAAGTAATGTGTCAATTCTCGTTCTGTGTCTTTCGTCTGTTGATGTAATCTCTAAAAAGTTGTCTCCGAAAATCATTTCCAGTCTTTCAAATTCTTCAAAATCGCCCATATCAATAATACTTTCCGAAATATGATATAAAATGCTTTGTATATCAAATTCAATATCAAATTGAAACTCTTCAATTAAATCTATAAATGTTTTGATGTCTTTATTGTCAAGTTCGAAATCGTTAGGTTCAAGTATTCCTCTAAATCGAGCTATAACTGTCTCCTTAAGTTGTGGAAAATCATCCAGTTTTATATTTTTTATAATTTCACTCAACTTTGTATAGTCTGAATAATGTGTTTTAGAATATCTTGATGTTGATGTTGAGTTTAAATAATCAAATTCTAAAAGTAGTTTATTAACGACTATAGAAATTTGGTTTTCGTTTAATAATATTCTATTAGATATCGAATATTCAAAATCTTCAGAGTAAGAAAATACTCTAAATAATTGATTAAAGTACATCGCTGTTGATATTATATCTGTTACAAAGTCTGGCAATTCCCTAAAGTAAAAAACCAAAAAATCTTGTACAGATGGATTTTGATATTCAACAAGGATTTGATTGTTAGAGTCTTTAATTGTTCTGATAAATGTGTTTTCTAGTTCTCGAATGGATTTTTTATATTCAATTTCATTATAGGCAATTCCGTACTTTCTAGAATGGTTTTTTGCAAAGTTTTGAGTTGATAATTTTAAATTTTCTAAAGAAATAGGAGTTCCTGCTGAAAGTAAATTAGCTAAAATACATTGTGATAAATTAGAAATTTGATTTTCATAAACGTGCTTCCAAACGCTTTTGGGATTTCTAATAAATTCAATAAAATGTTCCGAGAATTTGGAATGTTCAATGTGTTTCCATATTTCATCTTTAGTAATTGTTTGTATTATTCGTGGATTGTAATTTGGGTGTTCAATTATTGATTTATAAGTACCTTTTGATAGTAAGTTGTTTATATATTCAGAAGGTAGATTAGAAAAGTAAATATGGTTGTATAAAATTTTTGCTTTTACTATTTTAGTATACTGTGATAGGTCAATTATGCACTTGGCAAATTCAAGTGAAGGATTGTTGAAAGAATCATATTTTTGTTTCGCTTGTGCTAAAATGTATTCTCGGGTTGTTAATATTATTATTTTGTCTTTTGATTTTGAAACTCTTTCTATAAATTTTACAATTCTTTGCTCCTCATTGTTTGCCAATTTATTTTCAAGGAAGTTTGTTCCCAAAAAATCATCAAATAAAAAAATTTGTTTAACACCTTCTTTAAATATATCATAAGCTTCATTAATTGAGTCTGATAGAAATATAAACTCTTCAAAACCATTTGCTAAATAATGATATGATAAAATCCTAGCTAATGTTGTTTTCCCAATTCCAGGAATACCTGAAATAATAACATATCTTTTATCTTTAATTATTTCTGTTGCCTTGTAATAACTTTCATTATCTACATAAACATTTATTGTCTCTTTGATTGCTTCTTCTTCAAAGTTTGATTGATTATGTATTTTACTGTGCAGAATTCTTTCAAGAATATTTGTACTTGATAGCCATAGTTTAAAATGTTGTTTTTCTATTTTATCATAAATAGACAAAAGGTTGTTAAGGTCATCTCTTCCAAATATATCTCCTGTATTTAGGATGTAAGGATTGAATAATTTTAATATTTGGTCTTTTTGATTTGGAGTTAAACCAACACAAGTTGAAATAATATATCTTTTAGGCTTAAGCTTTTTTAGTTTGACAACTTCCTTTTTTAAATTAGAAATTAGTGAACTAAAGTCCTTGTAACGTTTACATTGTATTACAATTTCATTAGTCTCCTCTTGTGTATATCTTAAGTCAATACCATTGTCACGACCAGATGTAAATGATTCTAAAGTAATTTTGAATTGTTCTTGAAGCAAGTCCTTTGTCAACTCCTCAAATTCAGGAGGTGATAAATTTAAAAAATTGTATGATGGCATAGTTTATCGTGTCTGTCTATAAAATATCGGCTAACGTCAGTCTGTGAAAAAACTGCTTTATTTTTCAGAACAAAAGTAGCA
>JASGCW010000115.1 GCA_030053945.1 Limnohabitans sp. | reverse complement strand
CTAAAGTTTACTTTTCCTCATTTATTCTTTGTTCAAAAAAAAAGGAGATTAGCATCATATATCTTTATCTATAAATATTCTTAGAATTTGTTTTATTACTTTGCAAAGAGTAGTTTTTGTTTATAAATTTTAATTGGTGGGTAATAAATAAAAGTTAAAATGCCTAGAAGGGGGAATCAAAGTAATGATATTAGTTTGCTTGTTGAAGCAATGTCTGAAAGTATTAAAACTATAGAAGTAAACTTAGAGTCCCAACAAAAATCAATGGATGAGTTGAGGTCAAATATGTCAACTGGTACTGTACAGATGTCTCACAATGAGAGATCAAATGGCTTTTCAGGGACATGTGAAACAAATAGTGGATCAAACTCCTTGAGGCCAGATGTGAACTTAGTTGAGAATAATGGGCAGATTAGTGGCATAGATAGAACATCTGTTGTTATTGGAGACTCAGTGTCGGTTGATGCTAATATTTTAAGAAGGGCACTAAAACCAGAACACCCGGTGTGTTCATTTGAAAGCGGAGATTGTGTTGAATTTTTAAAAGAATTTAATTATATTAGTATGTTAAATGAATGGAATGATGATGATAAAGTGAAGAACTTTCCAAAAGCACTTAAGGGTTTAGCTAGAAATTGGTTTGTTTCGAGCGTGGGATTTGAACATTCCTTTTCATGGAATCAATTAGAGCAGATGTTTTTAAAGTATTTTGACCATAGCATGCCTGAAGTAGTAGCCTTAAGGGAAATAAGATCTTTTAAGATCAAAGAGGGGGAAAATATGCGCCAGTTTAGCGCTAGGTTGTTGACTGTTATAGAAAAGTTAACATCTGATAAAAAGTTACAAGCTGTGTATTTATTACAATCCTTGCCATTAAGATACAAAGAAAAAGTAAAATTCAATAGAAACATGACATTTGATGATTTAGTAAGAGAGTGTTTATTACTAGAAGAAAGATTTGGAATGATTGATGTATCGTATAACAATTTTACAAATAGAACCAGTAACTTTAGAAGAACCGATAGAGAATTTAGAAACCCATTAAATAGAACATCTGGCGGCAATAATAATTTTTATAGTAACGAATTCAATAGAAACAGTCTGAATAACACAGCTACAAATAACAGACCTTTTCAGAGAAATAGCTCATTTAACAATAACTGGCAAAGAAATAACAATAATTTTAGAAACAATTATCCAAACAATAATTATAGTAACAACTATTTTAGAGATAATAATTCAAATAGTAATAACAATAACTGGCAGAGAAATAACAACTATTTTAGAAACAACAATTCAAACAGTAATAATAATAATGCTTTTCAATCGAACGATCGTAGAGTTAGATTTCAAGCAGATAACTCAACGCTAAATAATAGACAACCTTTTATTAACAACAACCATATCATAAATAATAGTAACAGAAACTCCCAACCGGGTAGACCACCGGGAAACGCAGTAAGTGCAAGTAACAATTTACAGAGAAATAGATCACCATCACCCGCTCCACAGGGGGTACAACAACAACGGTTAAACTAGATCGGTGTTCTTTGCAAGGGCAAAAGAACGCCATTATATCTTTTCAAAAATCGCCCTTTACCTCACTTATTAACGTACCTGCTAGATTAAATGATATTTTAGATATACATGTTGTTTTAGATACGGGGGCTTCGTCTAATGTTATCACGACTTCTCTATTTGAGAAACTTAATATTGAATATAAACCTTATGTTGCACCATATACTGTAGCTGGTGGAGGGATAACAAACTCCATCGGTAAAGCATTAATAAAGATTAAAGTATTAGATTGTGAAGATGAAGTCGAAGTTGTTGTTATCGAATGTAGAGAACCTTATTTCCTAGCAGGACAACCATTTTTAATTAGATTTGAAATAGAAATATCATACTCTAACAATACTATTAGCTGTGCTAAGTCGGGAAAAACACTTATTTTCAGAAACAAACCGCGTAAAACTGTATCAAAAAAGTCTAGATTTCTAGTAGCGGCTTCAGATACGGTTTCGGTACCTCCTCTATCTCAAAAGTATGTTCGAATTAGTGTTAATTCGAACTTTATAGATAAAAATAAAGTGTTTTTAATAAGTCCTAATAGGGACTTCTGTTTTAAAAGCTCTTTAGTAATTGCTAATGGGATTGTTGATCCAAGCGTTGCGTCAATATTAGTAGCAAACATGTCAAATGAACCTGTTCTGGTTTATGAAAACACAATTTTGGGTAGACTATCGGAGATCTCGATTAAAGAGTCTCCACGTATTAATGTTAAGCCTAAAAGTATATTATTAACCTTTTTATTCATATTTATCAACTTATTTAATCTCATCTTTAATTTTTTAAAATCATTTCTAAAACCTTTTATTCACTTAAATATTTTATCTATTACTCCCCTTGAATTAAATATAAATAATAAGTTATCCGTTAAGGAGAAACAATCACTTACTAAACTTCTAATAAAGTACAGAAATTTATTTGCATCTTCTATGAATGAGTTGGGTAAATTTAGTGGGATTAAACATGTTATAAATACTGAAGATTCATTACCTGTTAAACAAAATCCTTATAGAACTTCCTCTAAAGAAAAGAATATTATAACTGAAACAGTTCAAGAACTACTAAATGCAGGTATAATTGAGGAGTCTTCTAGCCCTTGGTGTTCCCCAGTAGTAATTGTGCCCAAAAAAGACGGTAGTTATCGGATGTGTATCGATTATAGAAAGTTGAACAAGGTAACAAAGAAGGATAGCTATCCTCTACCTAGAATTGACGATGCATTAGATACACTTGCGGGTTCTAAATTTTACTCATCTTTAGATTTATATTCGGGTTATTTCCAAATAGAGGTAGATGATTATTCGAAGGAGAAAACCGCGTTTAGAACTCATGACGGATTTTATCAGTATAATGTCTTGCCATTTGGTTTGACTAATGCACCTCCCACATTTCAAAGAGCAATGGATTCTGTTTTATGTAAATTAAAATGGAATATTTGTCTAGTATACCTTGATGATATTTTAATATTTTCTCGTGATTTTGATACACATTTAGAAAGATTAGAACTAGTTTTTAATGCTCTTGATGAAGGAAACTTGAAATTGAAACCATCTAAATGTCATTTTGCAATGCCCGAAGTGTCATTTTTGGGTCATGTTATTGCCGATAGCGGTATAAGACCGGACCCAAGTAAGATAGAAAAATTACAAAAGTTTGAACAACCCAAAAACTCAAAAGATGTTTTGAGCTTTTTGGGATTGATAAATTACTATCGTAAATTTGTACCTAACCTTTATAAGTTGGAAAAACCTCTCAGAAATTTAACTTTGAAGAATGCTGAATTTGTTTGGACTGACGAATGTAGTTATTGTTTTGATAATTTAAAATTTCTACTAACTACATCACCGATATTAGCACATTTTGATGAGAGATTACCAATCATTTTAAAAACTGACGCCTCCGGAATAGGTGTAGGTGTTGTATTAAGTCAGGTTCATCCAGAGGGGGAACGAGTTGTAGCGTATGATAGTCATTGTTTTGCGAAAGCTGAGAGAAATTATCCAACTATTCAAAAAGAAGGATTAGGTATTATGTATGGATTGAAAGTTTTTAGACATTATTTACACGGTAGACATTTTACCATAATGACAGATCACTCCGCATTGATTCATATTCAAAATATGAATAATCAAAATATGAGACTGAGAAAGTGGGCAATTATGTTACAAGAATTCGATTTTGATATTATGCACAAAAAGGGATCTTCTCATTCAGATGCGGATTGTCTTTCTAGATATTTTAGTGAAACAGAAAAAGATTTGAATGTACAAGTTGAGTATGACCCACCTCTTCTTAGTATAGTTGATGATGACCTAGTCTCTAAACAGAGAGAAGATCCATTTAGTTCGAAAATAATTACAAATATAGAAAAGGGAATGCAAGTCAATCCATTTTTTATTAAAGACTCTATTTTGTTTAAAAGATTTGTTAGAGATAATTGTTTTAAAGATTGTATAGTTATTCCCAAAACTCATATATCAGATGTATTAAGACATTGTCATGACTCACCACTGAGTGGTCATTTAGGAGTTAAAAGAACGATTCGAAGAGTGAGAGAAAAGTATTTTTGGAGAGGTATGAATAAAGATATTTTAAGCTATGTTCGCTCTTGTGAGTTGTGTCAAAGTAAAAAATCTCCTAGAACGGGACCCGTAGGTAATTTAAAATCATTGACCCCAGTTAGTCCTTGGTACAGAGTTGGAATCGATATACTTGGGAGGTTTCCAAAGTCAAATGTTGGGAATAAGTATATAATTGTTGCATGTGATCATTTTACTAAATGGCTCGAAATAGAAGCAGTGCCAAATGCTAATGCTAGTACAGTTGCAAATTTTGTACTTTACAAAATTATTCTAAAACACGGTTCACCTCAAGTTCTGTTGTCAGATAGAGGAACTCAATTTTTATCTAGAGTTGTAAAAGAACTCTGTGAATTATTTAAAATAAAAAAGATTAGTACATCTCCTTATCATCCTCAGACAAACGGTCAAACAGAAAGACATAATAGTACACTGAAAGATATGATTTCGATGTATGTAAATGACTGTCATGATGATTGGGATGCGAATCTTGATTTTATTCAATACGCGTATAATTCTTCGCAGCATGATACTACCTCTTTTACTCCTTATTTTCTTAATCATGGACGGGAAGTAAGAGGATTAAATGATTATATAGAAAGGGATGTTGTTGAAGATGAAATGACTGAATATGTTTCAAATGTTAAAGATAGATTAGAAACTGCAAATGATCATGTAATGAGAAATATAGTAAATAGTCAATCTAGAAATGAAAATTATGTTAACAAAAATAGAAAAGAAAACAGATATAAAGAGGGTGATTTAGTTTCTATTTTTAGACCTATCCCTCAGATCGGTAAATCACAAAAATTACTTAGAAATTGGAAGACCAATTATAAAATAGTAAAGGTTCATAAGAATGGGTTGTCAGTTGAAGTAAAAAATAATAAAACAAATGATAGATTGACTGTGAATGTAAACAATTTAAAACCTTATTTTAAACGTAATGAATTAACAGACGAAGATTTGTCAGAACCAAACATTAATGAGGTCGGCAATGACTCTAATTTAGACATCGCTTTAAGAAATACAAATAGAAATGAAATAAGTTATGAAAATTTCACAGATGACAGTAATTACGCTGTAAATCCTTTTCCTAATTCACTGAGAAAATCTTGTAGACGTAGAACAAAACCTAAGAGATTGAGTGATTACAATCTTTATTAATTACATTATTATTTAAATAAATAGAACATTACCTTTTATATATCAGTATTTATTATATATTTTTATATTTATATATTGTTTTATATGACAATTTTAAAAACATAAAATATTTTATTAATGTGAAAAAATTTATCTTAAATAGAAAATGAGTGAAAACTTTATAGAACGACAAAAAAATTGGGTAGACACTGAGAGGTCAAATGAAGGGTACGCCATTGACAGGTTCATAAAAACCAAAAAGTACAAGGACCAAGAGAATGAGATGATCGACCAGATCACATGTAGATCATGTCAAACGATTTCACCAAAGAAACCATTTAGTTGCAATAAAGGACACATTATGTGTGATTTCTGTAGACATGAGTGGATTGTAAAAAACGGGAAGGAAGAGTGTGTTGTATGTAAAACAGCAATAAAATTCAGTGACATGACGGATGCAAGTCGATTAGTCGAATCAATAAGATTAAAATTATTTATGTATTGTAAATGGCCGGGATGTAAAGAATATAAAGTCTTTTCTGAAATGATAGTACATGAGCTAGGTTGCGATTTCGGGAGAATGTGCCCTAATTGCGATACTCATTTAACTAAAAACCATAATTGTATCCCTAAACTAGTTAGAGTTGTGAAAGAGGGCTCTGAGCTGATCAAAAAGCTTAAGAGTGAGAATGATTCGATCAAGAGAGATAAGGTTGAAGTTGAAGGTCTTTTAGAGATAGCAAATGCTGAATTAGAATCGTATAAGACAGACTACGATACCTTGTTTGAAAAATATGAATTAGAAAAATCTAAGAATGTATGGAATGAGAGAACCATTAAGTCTCATGAAGAGACAATGAATAAATTGAATTATGACATAAAACTGTTACAGGCAGAAGTGAGAGGCAAATGTAGCTTTCCGGGTGAAATGCAAATGGAATTTAGGAATCTTTCAGAAAAGTTGAAACATTCCATTGAATCTAATTTTAAAAAGCCTCCCCCTGATCGAGATTTTAGAATGTCACATTCATTAGAGAAAAAGAAAGAGATAGGTGCAAAAGAATATGCGGACCTGCAGTATAATGCTGCGAAGTATTTTGCTACAGAGTTGAATAGAGTTAAAGTGTTAAATACAGGAGAACGAGAGATGTTAGAATTTGCATTCCCTAATCAGTCTAAACGACCTTGTCTTAGACCTAAGAGAAAAGATTACTGGAAATTAATTCCTTCCACGTCAAAGTCCGCAGAAGTCACACGTGTCCAAAAAGATGTAGAAACAATCCCAATTGAAGAAGCAGAAGGATCATTGCTAAATGTGAATGCCTCGGCAGGATCTACAAGCAATGTGACGGAAGCTAATTCTTTGGAGTTTGTATTAAACGAAAAAATGTTCGTTAAAAGCACTGTGCCAGGAATATTTATTAAATATAAGAATCAAACACATTTCTTTGACAAGCTCACAATTAATACTACAATCGAAGAGCTCAAAAATAGAATAAAAACACACTTTAATATAACAGAAACGTTTGACCTTCTTTTTGCTGAATATTTAATTGTAAAAGACAGCCATAATACACTATCAAAAATTCCTATATATCCCACTAAAGTTCCAACCCTCACATTGATTACAAAAGATTTGTCAGGCTCTTTAAAAGCCAATATTACAGAAAAGTAATATAATAATTATCACTACACTTATTTTAATTACTCATTTATATTTTTAATATTATATTAACATTTAATCTTTAAATACATAGAATCAATACTTGATGTAATTTTGTAAATGACCTGAAAGTATTGTGCCTGAACACAAACACTTTTTATTTTATTTTATAAAACCAATACTTAATTAAATTTCTTTATCATTATTTCTTTACTTATTTTAAATACCTAACTATAATTTTTTATTAAAATCAATATTAAACATTATATTACATTTAATCATTTTTACTTAATAAATTGTTTTTTGAATTCTTTAAAAGATGGCAGATTCATTTTTAAATTGCACTATTTGCTTAGCCAGAATAAACGGCTTTCAAAACCCAATGAAACTTTCATGTCATCATGCTGTTTGTTGGTCATGTATCAACAACATTGGCAAAAGGCATTTAATTTGCGGAAAATGCAAAATAACCTCGTCAGAACTCGTTTCGAATTTTCCTGCAATTTCACACATAATAGATAGTGAAGAAGCTATATCTGCATTTCGTAAAGCTCCAATTTGCATCATGTCCCATGAAAGAGGTCAACTCCGTAAAGCTAATTACTATTGTGATAAATGTTCATCAATAGTCTGTCATCAACATAGAACAGGTCATTGTTTTCCTGATTTCTGCCATGGTAATCATATGATTAACATCACAGAGGCTATGAGCTCTCTAAAAGTAACAGATGCCGACATTATTAGCAATATAGAACATGGTCCAAAATGCATAAATCATTGCGAAACCGAAGATAAGTTTTGCCTTTATTGCGATAAAGGTTTTTGCATCAAATGTCCTCCTCACATTAGTTGCGGTGATCTAGCCGGCGATGTTAAACGAATGGGAGTCAAAACTTATGATAAGTTAAATAAGTTAAATAAAGAGATAAATCAGCTCATTGAAATATCCTCCCAAGAAAATAAAATTGCGGATTTTGTGGATGAAAAATCATTGGAGATTAAAAATAAAATGATGAATTACTTTATAGAGGCACATTCTCAACTTGAAAGAATGGAGCATAGTCTAATACTCCAGTTAGAAGGTACTACAACATTAATAAAGACTGATATGAGTTCAGCTTTGAATGATTTGAAGTCTTCGGTACCTTCTTTACAATCATTACTACAACAAAAATCTGGTCTTATGAGGACTCTACATAGAAACCCGTTTCAACTTCACGGTTATAATCAAGTTCGTAGAGCGATGCAGTTAGCGGTTGATAAATTCAAAACAGTTCCAAGATCTTCAAAAGATGTTAACATTCAGTTTATATCAAAAGTTGACGAAAATATAAAGCCACCAAAACACAACTTTCGCGATTTTAAAAAGATAACAATGTTCAAAGCTGCACCAACACCATCATCTAATTTTAAAACTCATGGCAGCAAAAGAACAGTTGTCGACATTGCAAATTTAGCAGATCTAGATGAATTTATTAGCGCACCATTACCGCCCAAAAGACCATCATCCTCAAAAATTAATAGAGAAGCTGAATTACTTGATTTGACTCAACTGAAATTCCCTCAAGAAACAATTGTTGATCTAGCGGAGGAAACAATTTCTTTATGCGGATCAGAAGTTTCTAGATCCGAATCTTTTAGAGAAAGTGAAGGAAACTATGTGAGGCATAGAGAAGTTAATTTATCAACAAATTCATGGAAATCTAGAGCAGCGCAGTTCGTAAAGAATTTTGTAGATGTTCAATTGATAAAAGATAATTCGCACGCTGATATGTACATTAACGTCCAGATTACAAATTTTAAAGATCCATCGTACTTTTTTGTAAGAAATGAATCTCTTATAGCAGAATATGAGAAACTTGAGACAATACTGAGAGAAGCGCCAGCTGAAAAAATATCAAAAGTAGAAAGAAATAAGTTCTACCTTTATAAAGACCCAGAAACTAACAACATGCTTCGAATAAAGGTGATAGAGAAAAAAGATGATGGTAATTATTTAATTAAACATACTGATTCTGGTCGAGAGATAATCGCAGCTTCTAATTTTTACCAGCTTAAAGATCCAATAATGCAGATGAAGCCGTTCGCTCTACAATGTTCGCTTGCATTCATCAAGCCTAAAAGTGCTAAATTTTGGACTAATTCGTACATCGACGCCGCTATCAAATCAACTAGATCATTGAACATAGAATATTGTAGCGCTTTATTCCATTTCTACTACCAAAATAGAAGAACCTATTACATTACTTTGGTCACTAAACAGGGAATAGACTTTGGTACACATTTAGTGCTTCGCAACATAGCTGAGAAAACATTTCAATCCGCAAATATTCTAAATACAATTAAGAACATAGAATGTATTCTGTTTAATTCGAATTGCGGCTGTTATGATCCTGGTACGCTAAATCATAGATCACATATTTGCCAAATCTGCGGTTTAGAGACTCATGGAAGTGAACAATGTGACAAGAAACCCGAGTTTTTACCTATTGTAAATTAAAAATCATTTATGTTAAGACCTTATCACTCCTGATGCGATAGATTTTCTTGAACTAAGGGTTTGTGACGGTCTACTTTTTAAATTAATAATCAAAACCTATTTTACTTTAATTTTATGTGAATCTCTTTATATTTTAATCAAAAATTATATTAATCAATTTTATGTTTATCAGAAAAAACTTTATTAAATTTGTATTAATCATCACTTGTTTCTCTTGAGATATGTCCACGAATGCAAAGAACGTCTCTGCTTAGATTTGATTGGTTAACTTAAGAAGCCTACACACTAATTAATGAACAAAATTTCACTCTGCTTGAACTCGAACTGAACTTAGTGTCCCCATCCTGGAGCAGCGTGTTCCTGGAACGGTGTGTCATCAAGTGGTGTTTCTGGCCAAAGATCTGGTGTCAAGTAGGAATATGTATTTTGAATGGCTAGATAGGTAGCCTTTGCAAAATTTCCCAATGTACAAGTTGATCCTGTCGCACTAGTATAACAATCTTCAATTCCAGCCATAGTGAGAAGCTTCTTCGATACTTGTGCAGCTACAATACCAGTACCTCTTGGAGCTGGAATAAGACGCACTAAAACTGAACCACATTTGCCCGTAACCTTGCAAGGAACTGTATGTGGTTTGCCAATCTTGTTACCCCAATAGCCGAGGCGTACTGGAATAAGTGAGAGTTTAGCAAGTATGATAGCACCACGAATAGCGGTTGCTACTTCTTTACTGCATTTAACTCCAAGACCGATGAAACCACTGAAATCACCGATAGCGACAAAAGCCTTAAAACGTGTTCGTTGACCGGCACGTGCTTGCTCCTGTACTGGCATTATTTTAAGAAAGGAATAGCAAAAGAATTCAACTATGTATGCACGAACATCGTCTGATTTCAACACAAGTTGCAAGAACATTAGCCATTGGGTTATTTAAATTCATGTTAATCAATACTTTTGTTATCTTTAAAATCATGTTATTCAAAATTTATGTTTATCAATACTCATTTTATCTTAAAATCATTTTATTCAAAATTTATGTTAATCAATACTTATGTTATCTTAAAAATCATGTTATTCAAAATTTATGTTAATCAATACTTATCTTAAACGAAACAAATGTTACTCAAAACTTATTTTTTTCTCATTAAGAGGGGGAAAAATGTAATGTGTGAATGGCCCCTGCCATTCACACACACAAAGGAACAAAGAAAGGAAGTTTTTCCTTTCTTTGTTTCTCACACTTTCTCCTCACTTAAAATTTTCACCTCATCTTGAGCAGTTGCTCTTTTTAAAAACTAAACTTTTTATAACTTTTTTTGTTAAAATAAAATATTT
>JASGCW010000114.1 GCA_030053945.1 Limnohabitans sp. | reverse complement strand
AAATCCCTATTTTCTGTTGGCAATTCCTATTCTTATATGGTAAATTCCTATTCTTGAATGGTAAAATCCTATTCTTGAATGGTAAATTCCTATTCTTGTATGGTAAATTCCTATTCTCGTATGGTAAATTCCTATTCTCGTATGGTAAATTCCTTTTCTTGAATGGTAAATTCCTTTTCTTGTATGGTAAATTCCTTTTCTTGAATGGTAAAATCCTATTCTCGTATGGTAAAATCCTATTCTTGTATGGTAAATTCAGATAATGTAAATAAAGTGTTTAAAATATTACTCAGATATTCCTTCCTAAAAAAGAACTTATTCTAATCTCAATAAAGAATTATAGCAACCCGAAAAGGAAATAGAGCAACCCCAAAAAGAAATATGCCATCCCGAAAAGGAATTATGCTAACTCAAAAAAGAATTATAGCTACCCGAAAAGGAAATATGCCAACTCAAAAAAGAATTATAGCTACCCGAAAAGGAAATAGAGCAACCCGAAAAAGAAATATCACAACCTTGTGATTTTTTAAATCATTAAAAAAAAATAGCTGACTTTCCTTTATAACGTGAACTAGTTACAAAAAAAATAGTTGACTTTTCTTTATTGTCTAACTTTTTTAGTTTACAATTTTTACGGTTTTCCGTAAGGATAATACTATTTATTTTTTTAGCTTAGCAGTAACAAACTAAAAAAGCAAACAACTTCTCTTAATAGGGCTGTTTTTTAGCTTTAATTTTAACAGTTGGATTGCGCAAAATATATTTGAGTTGCGTATATCTGACTTAACTGAAACCCAAAACAAAAATCGTGTATGGATTATAAATATGATGTCACATTATCTTTTGCAGGAGAAGATAGAGAATATGTAGAAAAAGTTGCAAATACTTTACACGAAAATGGCGTAAAAGTATTTTATGATAAATTCGAGGAAGTAGACTTATGGGGTAAAGATTTGGGACTACATTTTGATTATGTTTATAGAAAAGGTGCTAAATATTGTGTCCCTTTTATTTCTGAACATTACAAAAAAAAGATTTGGACAAATCACGAAATAAGAACCGCGATTTCAAGAGCTATTGAAACAAATGTTGAATATATTTTACCAACGAGATTCGATGACACTGAAATTGATGGAATAAGACCAACAATTGGCTTTTTAGATTTGAGAAAAATTTCAGCAGAGAAATTAGCACATTTAATAATAAAAAAACTTGAAAAAGAACCAACTGTTCCACTTCAAGAGCAACAACAAGAAGATGTTGAAACCGTATATTTAGGAATTAAGAGTTTAGCTGGTGCTATGAGCTATAATTATAGAGGTTTGGGCTTAGGCATTAGTTTTACAAATACAAATAAAGAACATAGATACATTAATCAACCTTATTTTGAACTTAGCGATAAATTAGAAGGGATTGGCTCAAAAACATTCTATCTAGTTGAAAAATTAGATAATATTGAGTTTCCTATAAAATTAGAATATGGACAATCGTTCAATGTAACATATTTATTAAAAACTGGAACTATTGATATATGGAAAAAGCTACCAAAAGATGCAACTATTCAAGCATTTGTTACAAGTTCGGTTGGCGAAAAATTTAAGTCAAACAAACACGAAACCGAAAAAATAATCCAAGTATTTAATGAAAAGGGCATCAGCTAACAGCCGTTTGGCAAGATTGCGAATTTGTAGTAAATACACGTTTATATTTCGCAAGAAATTTTTTCTTTGATAGAAAATAATCGGTTTCGTAGTTTGCAACCACTAGGCTAGCACCAGCGTCTCGCTCGTACCAATTCCTACAAATTTCCTATAAAAATATAAAACTGCAATATCAAGAGTGCCGTTTTATATTTATAAATTTTAGTTGAAAAGCTAATAAAAGCATGAACGAGGCGCTCTCGCCATCAGAGGAAGGAATAATTTATTCAAAATATCAATAAAACACACTATTTTTGAGTTTTTAGAGTTTTAAACTTATGCTTAAAAAAATAGTGTGTTTTGTGTTTCTGATAATTTCTTTTTGGTCTTCGGCTCAAGAAAAAGAAACACTTTACCATACTAAAAAAATTCTTCCAGCAAAGGATACCATAAAAATTGATTCGGTAAGTATTAATAAAGAATTTTTTAAACTTCAGGATAAATTAGGCAAAGAAATAGACACTTCCTTTTACAAAATAGATTTTCAAAAGAGCCAATTGGTGTTTAAAAATAATTACCAAATTCAAGACTCAATCACCATACGATATTTAAAATTTCCAAAATTTTTAACCCGAGAGTATTCTCTTTATGACAGCAAAAGAGTTGTTCCTAATGGGAATCTTTATGGGAGTTTGTATAAAACAGATTCTTTTGATAAAAAGTTTACCCCTTTTGAAGGCTTAAACACCGCAGGAAGTATTTCCCGTGGGATTAGTATTGGTAATAATCAAAATACTTCATCTATATCAAATTTAGATTTACAAATTACAGGCAAATTATCGGATAAAGTTAGTGTAAGAGCTTCTATTCAAGATAATAATATTCCGTTGCAATCAGGCGGTTATTCTCAAAAATTGGATGAGTTTGATCAGGTTTTTGTCGAATTGTTTTCAGATAGATGGTCGGTACGAGGAGGAGATTTGTTTTTAGAAAATCGGAAATCGAGGTTTTTAAACTTCAACAAAAAAGTGCAAGGTGTTGCTGTAGGTTTAAAATTAGGAGATAAAGAAAGAAAAACTGACATATATGCATCTGGCGCAGTAGTAAGAGGACAATATGCTAAAAGTACTTTTGTAGGTCAGGAGGGAAATCAAGGACCTTACAAGTTAAAAGGGAATAACGGCGAGTTGTATGTTTTGGTAATTTCTGGTTCAGAACGAGTGTATGTAAATGGGATATTACTAAAAAGAGGAGAAAATAATGATTATGTAATTGATTATAATGCAGGGGAAATAACTTTTACTTCTTTATTTCCAATTAATTCTGAAATGCGAATTATTGTAGAATATCAGTATTCGGACAGAAATTTTACACGTTTTGTTACGTATGGAGGCGCACATCACGAAAGTACTAAGTGGAGTTTAGGCGGATATGTTTACTCTGAAAATGATGTAAAAAATCAGCCTTTGCAGCAAAATTTATCTCAAGAGCAGGTGCAAATACTAGCTAATGCAGGCGACAATCTTAATTTGATGAATGCTATTTCTGCGGTTGCAGACACCTATTCTGCTAATAAGATTTTGTATAAAAAAAGTATTGTAGGAGGTGCAGAAGTTTTTGTTTTTTCAAATAATGCGAACGATGTTTTATACAATGTCAAATTTAGTTTTGTAGGTAATAACAAAGGAAATTATAAGGTTGCAAATGCGAATGCGAACGGGAAAATATTTGAATATGTTGCTCCAATTGCTGGTATTCCCCAAGGGAGTTATGAACCCATTATTAGATTGATTGCTCCTACAAAAATTCAGGTGGCAACAGTAATGGGAAAATTAAATCCATCTGAAAAAACAAATGTTGATTTTGAAGTTGGTATTAGTAATAATGATAAAAACCTGTATTCAAATCTAGATGACAATGACAATCAAGGGTTAGCTGGGAAAATAAATTTTAAACAACGTCTTTTTACCAAAAAATGGAAGGTAGATGTTTTTGGAAATTACCAATTAATACAAAAAGGATTTACACCTATAGAACGTCTTTTCTCCATAGAATTTAATCGGGATTGGAATCTTGTAAGCCCATCAGGAAATCAAAGTTTGCTAATAAACGGTTTAGAGTTTGCTTTGAATACAAAATCTGTATGGAAATACCAATTTGAAAATTTGAATTTTTCAGAAATTTTCAACGGTAATCGTCAGTTTGTTTCTGGTTTTTACAGAGATAAAAATTGGGATTTTTCTAACGAATCAAGTTATATGGTTAGTAGTGGCAGTACAACCTCTTCAAAATTTCTTAGAACTAATAATGCTTTAAAATATAAGTATTCAAAAAATTATGTTGGCGGTAGTTTTAGACACGAGAGTAATCAAGAGCAAAATAAAACAACCCAACTTTTTTCAAATTTGACTCAAAAATTCACAGAATATGGAACATTTGCAGGAAGAGGTGATTCTACAAAGGTGTTTGTTGAAGTAGGTTATATAAAAAGAGTTAACGATAGTTTGCAAAGCGGTATTTTGAAGAGAGTAAATACTTCTGATTCTTATTTTTTGAAATCCAAATTAATTCAAAATGAGAAAACAGATTTAGCACTTTTTGTAAATTATAGAAATTTGAAATTTGAAGATAAACGTGGTAACGAACCTTCACTGAATTCAAGAGTTATATATAATGATCGTTTTTTTAGTGATTTAATCCAAATTAATACCGTTTATGAAACTACTTCAGGAACTATAGCGCAGCAAGAGTTCGGTTTTGTTGAGGTAGAACCTGGAAAAGGGATTTTTGCTTGGAATGATTATAATCATAATGGAATTCAGGAAATTCAGGAGTTTGAAATAGCACAATTTCCAGATCAAGCAAAATATATAAAAGTGTTTTTGCCCAATCAGATTTTTATCAAAACCAATAAGAATAAATTTTCTCAGGCACTTACTTTAAGTCCAACAAATTGGCAAAATAAAACAGGATTTTTAAAAGTATTGTCGCATTTCTATAATCAATCAAATTATTTAGTGGAACGAAAAATTATTCGTGATGGTGATAATTTTGATTTGAATCCGTTTAGTGCTTCAAATGATAATCTTTTAGGGATAAATGCAAATTTTAGAAACAATTTGTTTTACAATAGAGGGAAGCAAAAACATTCAGTCACCTATTCTTTTGCGACCAATAGATTAAAGAGTTTGCTGAGTTCAGGTGCACAAGAAGCTAAAACAACATCAAATCAACTACAATACATTCATTTGTTGCAGAAGAGTTGGTTGTTTAATTCAGTGTTTCAGAACCAAATTTCGAAATCATATTCGGAGAATTATTCTTCAAGAAATTTTGACATTAATACAAATGCTTTTGAACAGAAAATATCTTATTTGTTTAATAAAAATGTGAATTTAGAGCTGTTTTATAATTTTAAGCAAAAAAGCAATAGTCTTGGCGAAATGGAATTTCTAAAACAAAATAAAGCAGGAATGGGATTTAATTTCTTAAGTGAAAAGCAATTTACTTCTACTGCTGAATTTTCTTATGTCAATAATAATTTTTTTGGGAATGAATTTTCGCCAGTAGGGTTTCAAATGATGGAAGGATTACAGGCGGGTAAAAATTTAGTTTGGAAAATTTTGCTTCAAAAAAAATTGACTCAATATCTCGATATAAACATCAATTATCAAGGGCGAAAGAGTGATGGGACTAATACTATTCACAATGGAACAATACAATTAAGAGCATATTTTTAGAATTAGGTATGATTTTTGTAAAAAAATAATACTAAATTTAACTTTAAATCTAAAACTAATCAAAATGAAAAAATTATTAATGTTGTGCGCTATGTTAGTATTTTCAAGTACTTTTTATGCACAAGAAACCGAAACTAAGAAAAAGCAAAAATCTAAAGCGGATACCGAAAAATTAGAAGCTAAAAAAGAGGCGGCAAAAGCTAAAAAAGAAGCAGAGAAAGAAGTAAAAGAGAAAGCTACTAGTGCTTCTGAAAAAGGAAAAGAAAAATCTGCAAAAGGGAAAGCAAAAGCGGAAGCAAATAAAGTTGATGCTAAAGTGAAAGACGAGTCAGAAAAGGCGAAAGCAAAAACTAAAAAAGAAAAAGCTACAACTGAAGAGAAAGCTCCAAAAGCAACTAAAGAAGTAAAAGCAAAAAAGGAAAGAGTTTCTAACGAAAAGGCTAATCCTAATACTTCTGATAAACGAATTGGAAAATATAATGGAAGACAAGTTTATGAAGGTCCGAGAGGAGGTAAATATTATATTAACAAAAATGGTAACAAAACTTATATTGATGACGATCAAGTAGAATAGTTTTTTATAGCTAATAGAAAAGCTTCACAATTTGTGAGGCTTTTTTTTCTTATAATTATATTAAATGATTATTATAATAATGAACAATTTATTTATTTTGTATAAAATCTAAAATATGTCGTTAGAGTATATAGAAATTGAAAGAGTTGAAAAACTTACCAAAAAAGAGTTTATAGAAAATTATTATAAACCACAAAGACCGGTTGTAATAACTAATCAAATTGAAGACTGGCCTGCATTTGAAAAATGGAATTTTCAGTTTTTGCGAAAAGTAGCAGGTGATAAAATAGTGCCGTTATATGATAGCAGAAAAACCGATTATACCAAGAAGGTAAATGAACCAGATTTTAAAATGACAATGTCTGAATACATTGATATTTTAGAAAAAGGTCCTACAGACTTGCGTATCTTTTTATATAATCTGCTTAAAGATGTGCCTTCTATGAAAAATGATATGAAATGGCCAGATTTAGGTTTACGATTAATTAAGAGTTTGCCTTTAGTATTCTTTGGAGGCGAAAATGCAAAAGTATTTATGCATTATGATATTGATTTTCCTAATATTTTACATTTTCATTTTGCAGGAAAAAAGCAATGTGTACTAGTGGGTCCTGATGATACAAAATACATGTATAGACTACCTCATTCATGGATTTGTAATGAGGATATTGATTTTGATAATCCTGATTTTGAAAAGTTCCCTGCTCTAAAAAAAGTGAAATTTTACATTACGAATCTAGAACATGGAGAAATGTTATATATGCCAGAAGGATGGTGGCATTATATGAAATATTTAACGCCAGGTTTTTCGTTAAGTTTACGTTCATTAGCAGGACGACCTAAGAACTTACTTAAAGGATTGAATAATGTGGTATTTAATAGATTCTATGATAACTGGATGCGTAAAAGAAAAGGTCAAGCTTGGTTAGATTATAAAGAACAAGAGTCCATAAGAAGAACTAATGCTTTGTTGGAAGATAAGTAATGTTACGAATTGGTCATCGAGGTGCGAAAGGTCACGTTTCAGAAAATACGATTGAGTCTTTTCTGAAAGCTTTTGAATTAGGAGCACACGGAGTCGAGCTTGATGTCCATTTGACATTAGATAATGAAGCAATTGTTATTCACGATGAAACAGTAGATAGAACGATTAAAACTGCAGCGGGCTTTGTAAACGATTTTACTGTTGAAGAATTTGCGAAATTAGGGATTCCTACTTTAGTGGAGGTTTTTCATATTTTGCCAGATAATGCTTTTTTAAATATTGAAATTAAAGATGCTAAGGTCACAAAAATTGTAGTGGATGAGGTTGAAAAATTTGTTAGGCTAAACGAAATTCAATACCCTAATGTCTTAATTTCTAGTTTTAATTGGGAAGTGCTTCAAGAAGTTAAACAACTTAATCCAAAAATTCAATTGGGAATTTTAGAAGAAGAAAATATTAAAAAAGCTTTGGACTTTGCAAAAAAGATAAAAGGGTATTCTATAAATCCATACTTTAAATTGTTAACTCAAGAAATAATAGAAGAATCGCATAAAAATAATATCAAGGTTCACACTTGGACAGTCAATTCGCCTGATGATATTCTTTGGGTAAAAGAGTTAGGCGTTGATGCTATAATTTCAGATTTTCCAGATCGATTATGAATTCCAATTATGATGTTGTAGTTGTAGGTGGTGGAGCCGCTGGTTTTTTTACTGCTATAAACTGTGTGGAGAAAAACCCTAAACTAAAAGTGGTTATTTTAGAAAGAGGTAAAGAAGTCCTTTCTAAAGTTCGCGTGTCTGGGGGTGGGCGATGTAATGTTACGCATGCTTGTTTTATTCCAAACGAATTAGTGAAGTTTTATCCTAGAGGAGAGCGAGAGTTGAAAGGGCCTTTTCATCAGTTTTGTTCTGGCGATACTATAGAATGGTTCGACAAACACGGAGTAGAGCTAAAAATTGAAGAAGATGGAAGAATGTTTCCAGTTACAGATTCATCGCAAACAATAGTTGATTGTTTTTTGAGTACTGCAAAAAAAATTGGAATCGATATTTTAACTGGACAAAGTGTGCAAGAGATTTTTAGAGGAGATAATTATTGGAAAGTCGAGACTAATCATCAAACATTTAAATGTGATAAACTAGTAATGACCACTGGAAGTAATCCTAAAATGTGGGAGATGATGAGTAATCTTGGACATACAATTGTGGATCCAGTGCCTTCATTGTTTACTTTTAATAGTAAAGACAATCGGATAAAAGATTTGATGGGGCTTTCGGCAGTGGCTTCAGTTAAGGTAAAAGATTCAAAACTAAAAGCTTCAGGACCATTATTAATTACACATTGGGGGATGAGTGGCCCTGGGATTTTACGATTATCGGCTTGGGGAGCCCGCGAACTTAATGAGAAAAATTATCAGTTTCTTTTGCAAGTCAACTGGTTAAATGACAAAGATTTTGAAGAAACATTAAATCTATTGAAAGATTTAAAAGACGAGCATTCTAAAAAACTTGTCGTTAAGTTTTGTCCATTTGATTTTCCTAAGCGATTATGGGAAAATCTGGTGTTAGCTTCAGGGATTAATGCTGAAACCAAGTGGGCAGATGTTTCTAAAAAGCAGATCTCAGATTTAACTATGCAACTTACTAATGGACAATTTCAGGTAAATGGCAAAAGTACCTTTAAAGAAGAATTTGTCACAGCTGGAGGCATAGATTTAAAGGAAATAAACTTTAAATCTATGGAAAGTAAATTGCATAAAAATCTGTATTTCGCTGGCGAAATTTTAAATATTGATGCGATTACTGGCGGCTTTAATTTTCAAAATGCTTGGACAGGTGGCTTTATTATATCAGAAAACATTTGAAAATGTTAACTGTTTATATACCAAATACTTCCATTTAGTACTACAGCAAAGCTTACCCAAACAATATATGGAACCAATAATTTTGCAGCAAAAGAATCAATTTTTTGAAATGCTTTAAAGGTTTCAAGGATTAATAGCCATAGTAATAAAATCTCAATCAAAGCCAAGAAAGGATTGCAAAGTCCAAAAAATAAATAGGACCAAAGAGCATTCAATACTAATTGAATTCCAAAAAGGATTGTTGCTTTTTGCATTACTTTTCTGCTTCTTCTACTTTGAAATCTTCTACTCCATAAAATGGCAAATGAATACCCCATCAGTATATACAGTATTGTCCATACTGGGGCAAACATCCAGCTGGGAGGATTGAAGATGGGTTTTTCAATAGTTAAATACCATGTGTTAATCGAGTCTTTTGAAGCTAGACTCGAAATCAAACCTATTGCTAAACAGATAGCAATAGACGTTCCTAGTTTTGTGATGTTAGCGCGTGTCAAGTTATTGATAGTTAGTTAGTTTTGTTTTTGGAAATACAAATAAATAATAAAGAATTTAAAAAAACAATTAATTCACAAAAAAAGTATATTTGTGTAAATTAAAAAGAATGTTAGATAAAGATTTTATTTCGTCAAATTATAACGTAAACATAGTATCCGGAACTTTCAAATGTAGTGCACCAAGTAATATAGCGCTTGTAAAATATTGGGGGAAAAAGGATAAACAAATACCAGCAAATCCATCAATTAGCTTTACTTTAAAAAATTGTAAGACCATCACAGAACTATCTTTTGCAAGAATAGAAAATAATAATAAATTTTCATTTGATTTTAGTTTTGAAGGAAAACCTAAAGAAGAATTTAAACCAAAAATTCAAAAATTCTTTGAACGTATTTTTGAATATTGTCCTTATTTGAAGGATTTTCATTTTATAATAGATACCTCTAATACATTTCCACATAGTTCAGGAATCGCATCTTCAGCTTCAGGTATGGCAGCTTTAGCTGTAAATATTATGAGTCTTGAAAGATTACTCTGTCCAGAAATGACAGATAATTATTTTTACAATAAAGCTTCTTTCCTTGCAAGATTAGGTTCTGGTAGTGCTTGTAGAAGCATAAAAGGACAAGTGGTAGTTTGGGGGAATCATCAGGAGATTGAAAATAGCTCTGATTTATTTGGTGTTGAATTTAATTCTGTACATCAAAATTTTAAGAACTACCAAGATACTATTTTGCTTGTAGATAAAGGAGAGAAACAGGTTTCGAGCACTGTTGGGCACGATTTGATGCATAATCACCCTTATGCAGAAAGACGTTTTTTGCAAGCTCACGAAAATCTCTCTCGCCTAAAAAGCATTCTCGAAAATGGTGATGTTGCTAATTTTATAAAAATTGTAGAAAGTGAGGCTTTGACATTGCATAGTATGATGATGACTTCAATGCCTTATTTTATTTTGATGAAGCCTAATACACTCGAAATTATTAATCGAATTTGGAAATTTAGAAATGAAACTTCAATTCCAGTGTGTTTTACTTTAGATGCAGGAGCTAATGTACATATTTTATATCCAGAAAATGTTAAAGAACAAGTTTTGCATTTCATTAACAATCAATTAGTTGCGTTTTGTCAAAATGGTCAATATATTTGTGATGAGATTGGCGATGGAATGGAAAATCTTTAACTAAAAAACACACTATTATGGAAGTACAATTAGATAAACTTGAAGTTTTAAAAAAAATTGTGGAGACAGATTATTTAACAATGACAGAAGGTTTAGAGAAAATTTTCATTAAAAAAGTTAAAAAATCAAAATCCCATTTAGCAGAGAATGATATTAAATCTGCTGAAACCGAAATTGAAGAGTACAAAAATGGGCGTCTCTATGACTGGGATTTTTTTAAAGATGAAATTGAAAAGTAAAAACATCAGTTAATATCAAACAACACGGCATTCGCGTTTAAAAAATTGCCACAGATTACTATGATTAAAGCAAATA
>JASGCW010000278.1 GCA_030053945.1 Limnohabitans sp. | reverse complement strand
GTCTGCGGAGCACTGAACCGCCACTTTTGCCAAACCCGTGTTACAAGCTGCCCTTTCTCCCTCGTGATTGAATTGTCCTAAACTGTCTTGCATTGTCGTGTATTATTTTCCGATATTTTTAAATTCCTCATCAAGGAATAACTTAACGGATTTTCTATTTCTAACGGTTGGGTCAGATTTTAATTTTTCCGATAACCTTGAAAGTATAGATGTCAAACGTTCTGGATTTTTAGTCCCGTGTTCTGCAATTCTTTCTTGAACGAAGTCCGTCACTTCATGTGGCAAATGAAAACTTAAATTCACACCTAGAAGACTCGGGAAAACCTCTTTGTATAGACCGTCTATTTCATGCTTTTTGGGGGCTAAAGCAATGTGATTATATAAAAAGTCAGGTCGTATGTAACAACTTACAGGATACTTGTCTCCAAACAAGTCCGAAACAGCTTTATAGGTTGTTGAGTCTTTTGATAACCACCACGTTTTATAACCAAAAATTCCTGATGTCGCAGTTTCATTATTTTTCTCTCTCAATTTGTAAATTGACAAAATAATTTTAGAATCTGTTGAAGCTTTTTTAGAACTTTTATTTTCTTGAAGTCTTTCTGTTAGCTTTAAATGCTCTTCTTCAGATATATTTATTTTTAGGGTTTCGTCATTGAAATAAGTAATTCCAAACTCTGATTTTAAATAACCTATTAAATCGTCTTTTACGGTTTTTAAGTCAGGGTCAATAAAATTACTAAGGAAGTCTTCAAATGAGTATACTTTTTTTCTAGCTTTTGCATAAAAATATGCTCGAATCATTATTTCATCAATGTAAAGCGTTTCGGCTTCGCTATTCAAATAAATATGTTCATTGTGTCTAAATAAAGTTTCATACTTATTTCTGAGCATGTAGAAGTGATGTTTTAACTCGTCTATGATTGCATCTGAAATGTATAATTTAATACCAGCTTGTTGTGCACCTTTGATTAAGTTCCAATGTCTACGATTTTCAGGAAGTAAATAGTATTCCGATAATGCAGGAACAAGAATAGAGGTGCAAACATAAACTATCATTTTTGAGGACATCGATTCAAAGTATGTTGCAATTTGCGGATTCCATTGCAACAAAAACATCATCATGTATGTATTTGACAGACTTTTAAAGTATTTCTTTTGCTCATAAGTACCATTATAAACGATGTCTCTTATTGCCATAAGTAGAGCAGTTTTTACTGCTTCCTTATTTTTGTCAACTACCGAACTTTCGTCAACTACAAGGCTAATTATTTCTTGTAAATCTTTTTCAATTACTTGTTGGCTCTTTCCATGCAAAATATAATTTGAAAATTCAAGTCCTTGTTGGTAGAATATTTTATGAATAGTCTCATCAATTAGTTTGGATAAATCTCGAACCACAACATCTTCATCTTTGAAGTATTTTTTAATGATTGTGGTCGTTTGTGAGTAAAAAATATCTAATAATTGTTCATCTGCTAAATTTCGATTTTGAATTTCGAGCCTTGTGTCATATGGAAGACAAAAGCCATTCTTCTGAGTATGATATTTTATTTTACGTGGCTTGGATGATAAAACATGTAATCTTTTTTCAATTGTTTCATCTAAAATTTTCGGGTCAAACTTTACGTATTTTCTTATGCTGTCAAAAAGTTCTGCCTTTGTTTTAAGAATATCTTTGTCAGGGTCAGTTCCTTCTAAGCCAAATAAAATTAACGTGTCTGCTAATAAGTCGTCTAGTTTTAAATCATTTCTTTGAGTTTCTAGTTGCTGCCTCAAAAACACAAACAGCCTTGAGTCATTGGCAAGGTCGCTTACTACATATGATTTCCCTGGCTTACTAAATTCATGTAAATGACTGTCAATAAAAGTATAGTAAGCATTAACAGTAGCCTCTGAATGGTTAGCATAACTTACCAACCAGTTTTGGTCAAAAATATTTAGATGTTTTTTAAACTTGTCAAAAAGTCTATCAATTACGGTGTCTTTATTTAGAAATACTCTGTTAGTAACATAGGTAATTGAATCAAACTCGATTTCATTGTCAATTAGTTTTTGCATGGATTTTTCAAGTTTGGATTCGTAACCGAGTTCAGTTGAAAGTTGGTAAATATTCTTTTCGTAACCAGTCCGTCCAAAAGTATATTCTAGCCCATCAATTCCTTTGTCTTTTACTCCTCCGACTGGAATAAATTGATACCCCAATGTTGCCCCCAAAAAACTCAAACCGAATTTTTCGAAAACAAAACCGTCATTAATTTGATTCATTGCGAATCTAAATCCGTCCGTATTTAAAGGTTCTCTTTCTGTTGTCATTTAGTTTTTGTCTAATTGTTAATGTTATGCACTGTCGTCTTTTAGGGTTGCTTGTAACATTTACTTATACGAACTTTATTTCGCATTTTTTTATTTATATATATTATTT
>JASGCW010000113.1 GCA_030053945.1 Limnohabitans sp. | reverse complement strand
ATGGTCTTGGCACTAATTTTAATTTCCATAATTATTATTTTAAAATTTCACAATTCAAAAATAATAAATTTTTATTGATAAACAATAAATTTTTATCTTTTTTAAACAAAAAAACATATTGAATAACCTAGATGTTATCTTGAATCGACACTGTACTAAAAAAATAAAACCAGACAATGGAAATTATCTGGTTTTAAAAAAGAGAGTAAAGATTTTTATCCAAATGATTTAATCTTCAGAAAACTATCAACACTAAACCTATTAAACTCCTCAACAAAATACAGCAGTACTAAATTAATCAGACACAAAATTCCTGAGTAAGCCATATTATCGCTAAAAAAAGGGGTTTCTACTAGATGCCCAAAAACTAAACTGATAAAAAAGAATGCGGATACATAATACATCCATTTAGTTTTAAAACCTATAACTGTAAAGAATCCTGGTATTAGTAACATAAATGGATTTAGATAGCCCATTGTCCAAAGTAAAAAATCTGGTAAAAAAGAATTCTTAAAAACAGTTATATAATTTCCTTCAACATAGGATTGCAATGGTTTTTCTCTTAAAAACAAAACAAAGAAACCTTGAAAAACTGAAATTATACCTACAAATACTCTGATTGATGCGTATGAAAAGTCAATAGGGTATTTACTAATTGCTTCAGGAAGAAAAGATTTATCATTATCGGTTTTTGGGCTAAAAAAGTACAATAACAAATTACACATTAGCAAAACAAACGACAGCTGAGTATAATTATAAAATTGGTCTTTAAACAAAAATAAAATATGGTTTATTAAAACAACAAATACGCCTAAGATTGCCATTTCTTTTTTCTTATACCCTATAGTGATTAACAAACCTAAAAGTAAAACAGGAATAGCCACTATTTTTTGCATTCCTAAAAAAGAGGAAATCCAATGCTGTGATGTTTCTGGTTTTACCAAGTAATAATCCAATCCTAGTTCGATAATACTTTGAGAAATAAAAAACATACCAATAAATAGTTGGAGTGTTATAAGTGCGATTTTTTTGTGTAACATAATAATAGGCTTTATAGTTAATTCTGAATAGTTTCAATTACTTTTTGCGCAACATCACTAGCTGATTGAAAGTTCTGTCCAGTGATTATTCTTCCATCTACCTCAACATAAGAAGCATTTCTTGAAGAAAACTTAAAACTGCCTCCTTTTTCTTCTATAGTTTTTTGAATCAAAAAAGGAAAATGTTTTAAATATGCTGCATCTTGTTTCTCCCAAGAATCAGGATAACCGCTTATTTTTTTTCCTTTTACTAAATAATTCCCGTCCTTAGTTTTCAAATTCACCAAACCTGCTGTTCCGTGACACACTGCGGAAATAACACCTTTGCTCTCTTCATAAATTTGCATAGCTATGGACTGAATTTCCTTACTTTCAGGAACTTCATATAAAATACTACCTCCTCCTATGTAATAAATAGCTTTGTAATTTTGAGGATTTATTTCTTTTGGATTTGCAGTATGTGATATGGCATACATAAAATCAGGATTATACAAATATTGCTTTTGTAAATCATCTGAAGTATCAATGTAAACGAGAGGAACTGCTCCACCGTGAGGACTTACAAAATCTACGGTATAACCTCTTTTAATAAAAATATCATAAGCGCTTACAATTTCACTAAAACTATTTCCCGTACTAATTTTTGATTGTCCATAATAGGTAGCATTTGCTAACACCATTACCACTCTCTTTCCTTCTTTATTACTTTCTTTACTAGCTGCCGATTTGCTAATGATTTTCCAATCGCCTTGAATTTTCTTTAACAAAAACATATCGATATATTCTTGCTTTTTTGCGGGAATAAGAATTTCAGCTTTTGCAGTAGCAATGTCATTAAAGATGTCCATTGAAATAATTCTTCCTAATCGACCATTAAACTTTCCTTGTTCACCTTTTTTAAACCATTGGGCATATTCTTCGATAGGTACAATCCAGAGTGGTTTTTCTTTATGAGATAAAAACAAATTAGCTTCGGTGTAAAATGCTTTTGTAATACTATCGGATTGATTATACGAAGTACCGTAAATATAATTTTCGATACATTTTTTTACTTTTTCCTTTTCTGATTGTGCATTCACAAAAAGAGATACTAAAAGAACAATAAACAGATAAACTTTTTTTTCCATTTTAAATGATAGATTTTAGTTATTTTTTGATTGAATTAAAGCTTTCCAAGAGAAGCTTTTGTGAATAATTTTCCAAGTTCCCTGATACTTTAGTAATAGAAAATAATCAGTATAATTTCGTTTTCTGTCTGGCATTAAAATTTCTACTTTAGCAACAGCCGCATCCTTTTCTATATCTACAAAAAGAATACGTCCAATTCTGTTTGATTTTTCTCCTTCTTCTACACCATCAATATATTTCTGCCCTTTCCAAATTTGTAAACTATCTTTATTTACAGAATACAAATTGAAATCTGGATGAAATGCTTTTTTGAGTCGGTCAGGCTGTCCATTAGCCGTACCTTCAATATAATGCAACAACGTTTCTTCAATTAACTCTTTATCGAATTTATTCTTCTGTTCTTGTGAATATCCAATTGTACTGACAAATAATATCAAAACAAGTATTCCAATTTTAAACATTGTGGACATAACTTATCTTTAGTTTTTAATTTTTTCGAAATAGAGATTCTTTAATCGGTCAGAATTTATATAAAATCCTATTATTTTATTCTCGTTATTACGAACAAAATGAACAGCACCAAAGGCTCTAACACCACTCAAAAACAAATCGGATTGGATACTCGCAAGCGGAATGATAGTTTGATTTTTATTTATCATAAACAATCCTTTTTCATTTTGACCTAGCTTATAGATTGTTTGCAATGATTCGCAATAAAAAGTACCTAAAAACGCATTCAAATCCGTTGAAGTGTATATCTTAGGCTCATAATTATCATATACATATTCATCACTATCCGCCGAAGTATAAATCAATTTCGTCTTTCCAGCTTCGCGTTTAAATCTTACTTTGACTACATCATCACTATCAAGTACCATTTGAAAAATATCATCAGCAATAGGAAGTAATTTACTTTCGGTTGTGCTTCCTAAAACTTGATAATATAAAGCCCCCTCTTTTACAAAAACTTTTCGTGCAGCTGATTTAGAGTTATCCCAATAATAACCCGAATAAGTTTCTATTTTATTTGAATCAACGGGAATTGTTTTAACCTTATTAAAATCAATAATGTCAGGTTCTGGAAAAATATCGCCTAATAGTGTGGTAATCATCCTCATTGTGGGTTGACCATTATATTTATTATTATTTCCTAGCACAAATGAAATCACATTTTGATTAGGTAAAATAAATAAATTGCTGGCATAACCACCTTCCAGCCCATAAGACCAAATTTTAGGTATTCCTCTTTCCGAATGTAAATGATATTGCGTATAAAGAAGTTGACCAGAAGTGGGAGTAAAAGTGGTTTTACCATCATTTAATGTAACTGGTAAATTGAACTTTTCCATCATTTTTTTACTACCTACTTTAGGATTACTCATATTAAGATACCACAAACTCAAATCGGCAATAGAAGTATAAAGATTTGCAGTACCAGTTACTGAGCTATATATTGGATTAGCTTTTATCTCATCTTTAGTTATTAGATAAGAAGTCGCAAGATTAGGAATAATTAAATCAGAATCTTCTTTAAACAAAGTATTAGTCATTAGTAAAGGTTTAAAAATATGCTCTTGACAATAGGCGTTCAAAGACATCCCTGTTACCTTTTTTACAATTTCTGTGAGCAATAGTAATCCTGATGAAGTTTGCGAAAACTGCGTACCTGGCGCATAGTCTAACTTTTTTTGACTAAATAAAAGTTGCAACGCATCTTGCTGTGTAAAACTATCTTTTTCGCGCCAACCCGAAATTTCTTTTAGAGACATAAAATCAGGTAAGCCACTAGACTGACTCAACAAATGTTTTATGGTTATTGTATGCCCATAATCAGGTATTTGTGGTAAATACTTACGTATATCGTCTCCAAGTGTTAATTTTCCTTGTTCTTCCAATAGCAAAATGGCAAACGCTGTAAAATGTTTGGACATAGCTCCTATTTGGAATTGAGTCGTAGGAGTTATAGGTGTTCCGTTAACTATATCTGCACTTCCAAAACCATTAAAATAAACTAATTTACCATTCTTAATTAGTCCACCAGCCACTCCTGGTTTTTGGGGTTCATTCTGCCATTCGGCAAATACTTGATTTAGTTTCTCAGTAGCACCTTTTGGAATGTCATAGTTATTTTCTTCCATCATTCGTATTATCTCTTGGGTCATTTTTGCTCCAGAACTTGGGTCTTGTCCCGTTACAAATCTTCCGTCAACTACATAAAAACCCTCATTTAATTTTTCAGAAAAAACAAAATTACCTTTGTTGTTTTTTATAGCATCATCCATCACAAAAGGAAAAGTTTTGTAATACGCTTCGGTTTTATCTTCAAACTTATCCGCAAAACCAGTGATTTTCTTATTAGCATATAAGGAATTACCTTTATCATCTTTCAGATAAGCGAGCCCAGCTGTGCCGTGGCAAATAGCGGAAACAATTCCGTTATTGTTATAAATTCTTCTTGCTATTTCTTGAATGGTCACGTCTTCAGCTACACCAAACATCGCCGCTCCACCCCCTATATAAAAAATGACGTCATAATTCTTTGCAACAACATCTGTTGGTTTCTTAGTATTCTTTAGCTTATTCATAAAGTAATGGTCATACAAATATTGTTTATGAATGGGCTCCGAGGTGTTGATATAACCTATGGGAATAGCTCCCCCTTTTGGGCTTATAAAATCTACTGTAAAACCAGATTTTATAAAAACATCATAAGGTACTACAATTTCACCAAAATGATTAGACGTTCTAATTTTGGTATCACCATAATACTCTTGATTGGAGCTTACAAACAATACTTTTTTTTGGGCTAAAACCGTGTTTACCTGTAGAAATAGTAAGACTAAGAATAAAAATTTTTTACCGTTCATTTTTAAATAATTTAATTTACTTTTTTTTGCTTATTTTTCATTTTTTAAAGCATTATTGTAATAGTCGAATTAATAAATGCTATTATTTTCATTCAAAAATAGTTTTTGCAACCTATCATAAATAAAAATGTAGAGCAACGACTCAATAAGTAGAGCAACGACATTTTGCAGTTTAAAAAAACCAACGATATTTGCTTTATGAAATCGCCATTCACAACAAGTTTATAAAGAGTGATTAAAAGGCGACTCGAAACGAAGTCGAACTGGTGAAGCATACCATATGTGACCTATAACAAATAAATTCTACACATATGAATTTTGATTTGAAAAAAATAACCGAATCCAAGTATTTTGTTCATTATATTTTTTGGGCGGTATTGATTGTACAGTATAGTATAGACAATTGGTATCTAGCAAGGAAAAGCATTCCTATATATATTATCTGTTTTATTTTGAAAAATGTGTTATTGATGGGTATTGTTTATGCAAATCTTTTAGTTTTAATTCCACATTTTTTCAAACAAAAAAAATATCTCCAATACTTTGTAAGCGTTTTTATAATAGGACTTTTATATACTGCTTGTACAATTATATTAATAGAACAATACTTGATAGGAGATATTAAAGATTGGGTGTTAGAATGTTCTATACAAGGGAGAGTTACCGTAGATTTTTTAGTAGGCATGCGCTATTTTGTTATCTCTTTTTTATTTTATCTAATTCAACAACGTTATGAGCAACAACAACAACTAACGAATATTTTATTAGAGAAAACCAAGTCTGACTTAAATTATTTGCGTTCTCAAATTAATCCCCATTTTCTATTCAATACCTTTAACAATCTATATGGTTTAGCTATCGAAAAGTCGGATAAAACCCCTGAGGTTATTTTAAAGCTTTCAGATATGATGGATTATATGTTGTATGAGAGTAATGAACTAGAAGTACTTTTGAAAAAAGACATTGAAAACCTTCAAAATTATATGGCTATTGAACTCCTTCGCCAAAAGAACACAAATGCTATTTCATTTACTGTAGAAGGAAAAGTAGGTAAGCAAAAAATTGCTCCGTTATTATTCCTTCCGCTATTAGAAAATGGATTTAAACACGGAGTTAGTAATAGTATAGAAAATGGTTTTTTAGAAAGCCAATTAATCGTAGATAACAAAAACATAACTTTTAAAATGAAAAACAATGTCTCAAAAGCTACTTCTAATAACAAAGCTTTAAATAGAGGTATTGGATTAACTAATTTACACAAACGTTTGGAGCTAACGTATCCTAATCGCTATCTTTTTGAAACTAAAATAGAAAATGAGATTTTTTATACTTTTTTACAACTAACCCTAAGCGTATGATTTTCAGATGTATGATTGTAGATGATGAACCTTTAGCGCATCGTGTGTTAGAAAAATATTTTAGCATAATCCCGAATATTACAATTGTTCATCAAGCTTACAATGCGAAAGAGGCTGGGTTTTTTTTAGAAAACAACTCAATCGATATTTTACTATTAGATATCAATATGCCCGAAATTACAGGAATAGAATTTTTACAATCCTTGACAAACAAACCGTTGACCATTTTTACCACTGCCCTACGCAATCATGCATTAGATGGATATGAATTAGGTGTTTTTGATTATTTACTAAAACCCATTAAAGAAGAACGATTTCAATTAGCAATCGATCGAGCTGTTGAAATATTAAACCTAAAATCGCAAGGGCAGCAAATAGAAAATCATACCTCTCAATATATCACGATACGTTCAAACGGAATGAATATTCGTTTGAATACTAATGAAATTACCCATATTCAGGGCTTAAAAGATTATACTATTCTCTATGCTAATCCTAAAAAATATATGGTAAAAGGTTCAATCAAATCAATGTTTGCTTGTTTACCAGAAGAGCAATTTGTACGTGTGCATAAATCTTTTATTGTTTCTAAAACTAAACTGAATGCTATTTCTAATAACAAAATTGAATTTGATGGATTTCAAATTCCTATTGGAAGAAAATTTAAGGATATTAAGAATTTTGATTTCTAACACCATTGTATTTTCTCAAAACAATCAAAAATTAAATCCGGAAGCGTTTTAATATCACTCTCTTTATCCAAACAAATAGAAATATGCCCATTTGGAATTTCTTTTACCAACTGAAAAAAATTCCCATAACCTATAATTAAATACCGTAAGCCTCCACAATCAATGTTACCACGTTGTCTAGCTAAGGTCAATAATGCAGGATTTACTAATAATTCTTCATACTTGTCAGATTCTGAATCAGAAGCGTTAGAAGCTGTTTGCTTTTGTTGTGAAAAAAGTTGATTATTTTGATATATTGCTACGTAGCGTATTTCCTGAAAATCTTGAAAAAGGATTTGTATTATTTCGTTCATAGTATAAAAATTCAACTGTGAAAAATATATGTTTTTGTAATAAGGATAACTAATCTTCAGGAAGATATTTTTTTAGTAATGAAAAGTAACGTCGTTTTATTTAGTATTTTTATAGATATTATCTTCAAAAATATCAAAAGAATTCTTATTTAATTCTATTTACATTCTGAATAGCCCATTTTAGTAAAGCATTTTTTTCTTTAGGCAATTTCAATTTTCCAATAATACTAGTTCTATGCCTTTCAATTGTTTTTTCTGACAAAAAAAGCATAGAAGATATTTCTTTAGTAGTAAATTGCTGTCCTATTAACTTTACAATTTTTTGTTCGGAAGAACTTAAAACCGTAATAAAATCATTGTTTTCAAAATCGTTTATGATAAGACTTTCTAAAAGATCTTTACTAACATATTTATTACCTTTTTCAATTTCAATTAAGCATTCTCTTAATTCACTATGCGCAAATTCTTTTAGAATATACCCATAAACATTATATTCATTTGCTTTGTTGTAAATTGAGATTTCTTTATGCATTGTTAGTAAAACAATTTTTGTCTTCATTTTTTTTTCATAGACCTGTTGAAGTACCTCTAAGCCATCCATTCCAGGCATATTTATATCTAAAATTGCTAAATCAGGACTTTTTGATTCAATTAAAAGTAAAGCAGAAACTCCATTATTTGTGCTCCCTTCTACATAATGCCCTAAGTTTTCTACAAATACTTTGGTTCCATCTAAAGTAAATGGATGATCGTCTGCTAGTATGATTCTCATTTTTTTATTTCTAAATTCACAACTGTTCCTAAACTATTTGAATTGACAGTAATTTTAGCTCCTATAGAATTAGCACGTTGCACTATACTGTGAATACCAAATGATTTTTTTGATTCAAACTTTTCTTTAAAGTCAAATCCAACTCCGTTATCTTTTATTTCAAGAACAATACTGTCTTTATTTTCTTTCAAAACAATTAACACTGCTTTTGCTTGAGAGTGTTTTATAATATTATTTAATGTTTCTTGAATTATTCGATACAGTTGTAACTCAACGTTAACTTCTAACGAATTATTGTACTCGATATCGGCAGAAATAAAGAAATCTTGATTGTCTTGCAATTTTATAACTAAATCTTCAATAGACGATTTTAAACGTAGTCTTTCAAACATTGAAGGATGGAGATTCCTGCTAATTTGCCTCAAATTATTAATTATTTCAAGAATTTTTCCATCTTTTTTAAAATTATCTATTGTCTTTAACTCTAATAAATCACAACTAATAGAGTCGTGCAAATCTGTAGCAATTCTTTTTCTTTCTTCTTCAATCTTGTAAAATAATTGATTTGTAAAATATTTCTTTTCTTCGTCTATTTTCCTTAATTTCTTCTGTTTATCAATCAAATAATAGATAAATACAAAAGAACAAAGAATAAAAATTATAGTTCCTAGCAACAAAATCGTTCTGTTTCTTTTTTCTAATTCTATCTTATTAATCTGAATTTTGTTATTCAGTTTTTCTGTTTTATACTTCACTTCATACTCCATAATCTTGTTTGCATTTTCTTGAGAAGCATAAAGATTGTATGTTTTAAAACTTTCTTCACTTAAGGCTAAAGCTTTCTTCAAATCACCTTTTCTTGTAGCATCAGAAATCAATAATGGATAAACATTTTGACAGCCAAAAAAATCTTTTTCCTTTTTATATTTTAGAAGCAATTGATTATAAAAATCAGTATCCAAATCAACAGAATTTATCTCAATTTGATATAACTGATTTAAGTAGTTATAAAAATCTATAACCGTCGTAAAGTTTGAATCTATAATTTCTTTTTCGATATCTTTTAATAAAACCTTTGTTTTTTTATAATCACCTCTAAAAAGCAATGATTGCATATAATAAAGTTTACAAATTAGCCGTCTTGATGAGAGTAATTTTTTATTATTTACAAATCTATTATATACCGTATCATTTAAACTATTATAAAAAGGAGATTCTAATATCGAATAGATTTCAATTTTTTGCAAATAGGCTCTTAAAATGAGATTATCATCTTTTAACTTTTCAGCTTCAGCAATGATTGAGTCAATTTTTTTCAAACACTCTTTATATTGCTTATTAAACAATTTTAGTCGTACAGCATTAATTTGTGATTCTAGAACTCCTACCTTATCATTTATCTCTTGATACAATCTAATAGATTTATTGTTATAATGATAGGAAGAATCTAATTGTGATGAATGAAAATGTACATTAACAATTTTAGTATAAATTCTAGCTAGATTGTTTTTATCATCTTTATCATTAACTTGTAGTTTAGAAACTATATTTCCATATTCCTTAACTTTTTTAAAGTTCATTTTTGCATTATAATAGAACACTAAATAATAAATGACTCTAAGTTTATTTTTGATATCGATATTGGGTCTTCTAATAAGAAATTCTCTTTCAATAAAATTTGTATAAGCAATATCAAATTTTTCTTGATCAGCTAAATATGTAGCACTTGAAGTTAAAATATTAAAGACCTCTTTAGATTTATTCTTTTTTATTAAATCTTTGTATGTAGAAATTGCCTTGTGAATATAAGAGGTATCTGTAGCATTCTTCTTATCTAATATCCATTGTACTTTTTCGTTGCTTTCTAAAGAATTTATTTGTGATTTTTTATCCTTATTCGCACAGCTAATCAATAACCCGTAGATAGCAAAACTCAATATTTTAAATATTTTCATTATTTTTTTAGGGTTTACCCTTAATAGCTAACAATTAAATAGTTAAGATTTTTGCCGAAGATAATTAAATTTATTTACAATCAAACATACACTAAAAAATCAAATCTTAAATGAAGAAAAAAAATGTCTATTTAATAGCATTATTAATAATATTACAGTTTAGTTTTGGACAAAAAAATCAAAAATTTAGAGGTGGTCAAAATATAGTAAAGGTAGAATTTCCATTAATTTCAGCATTGCAATACAGAACAAGCAATGACGAAAATAAACAATTTTGTAGTGGAGCATTATCTCCTATATGCATTCTTACAGTTACACATTCCAATGATTTATTCCAACCAATTGTTAAAATTAGATTAAACTCTATTGATAAGTATCATTCTTTAAATTCTACTGGTGGTGAAGAAAGAAACATTAAAAGTTTTATACCAAATCCAGATAGCAACATAAACATAGCTTTTATTAAACTTTCATCTCCTTTCACACCTATAACCTCTGTACAACTTACTCTAAGTTCCAGAAGCAATTTATTCTATAATTCAGATTCTTCAATTATTGAATCAAAAAGAAAATCTGACTTTTGACAAGGAGCTTAAATTTCCAATTAAAAACTTTTCAAACAATATACATACCAAATTTAAAAAAAACACAAGGTCAAAAATTAATCAAAAAAATAAAACTATAAAAAACTAACCTTGTGCAAAT
>JASGCW010000022.1 GCA_030053945.1 Limnohabitans sp. | reverse complement strand
AAATTGGATTTTTTTATGTTTTTCATTAAAATCAGCTTACTTATGAATCTGCCTACAAAGGTTATTCTTGTTCTTTATAATTTGGTTTGAATCAAAATCATACACTTATTTTACAATCTCAATTTCGCTTAAAATAGCTGGGATGCCTTTGTTGCATTCTTGACTTTGAGCTCTTTTAGAAGTTTTGAATAAAAATTTTATTTTAGTTCCTTCTGGGTAATCTTTCGGATCTAAACTTGGAAAAGGTGATAGGAAATACTCTTTATTATCTTTGTCTTTGACGATAATTAAACTACCACAATTATTGCTTTTGTAGGTGACAATTCCAAAGTTTTTTACTATTTCTTGTTTTTCTGTGTTTTGTTCAACAGGAATATTTTGTTTTTTTAAACTGCAAGAAGTTAGGTAAACATAAAACAAAAACAATATTTGAATTGATTTCATAGTTGTAAAATTTAGTGGTTAATTTTTGACAGAGTATGCTATATGAATGAAGCATTTAAACTTTTATCTAACTAAAAGTCTAAATGCTTCTTTTTTTTAAAATAATATAGGTTAAAAGTTGTTATTCAATAACAGTTTTTACTACTTTTTGAAAATCTTTATTTCCAAAACGTACCATATAAACTCCTTTTGATAATTGATTTGTCATAAATGATGTTTCAATATTTCCTGATTCAGGTTTTATCTTTTGGCTATTAATCAATTTTCCTGTAGCATCAAATAAATCAATAGCGATTTCATTGTCAATCATTAATTTTTTTACATCAATATTTAAGTTGTCGCCATTTTGGAATACTTTAAAATAAGCTAGGTCAACAAAAGATTCTAATCCTAGAGGAGGAGTGATTTTGAAAGAGTACACTCTTGTTTTAGAACCGCTATTTATATAATGTCCTGTATGCCAGAAAGTAAGTCCGTCTGGGTCTAATGAAGTATGTGAATAATCACCAATTCGCTCAAAACAAGGTGAAGCTCCAGCTCCAGCAACTGCTGTTTGCTCTGCATAGGTCATTTGTCCTAATGGATCCGTGCTTAAACGTCCAGTATATCGCAAAGCTGGTGGAGTCACTACAGGTGTTTTTCCAGTACATAAATAAGATAAAGCAATACTTCCATTGTCATCCATTGCGATACTCGCTACCCATCTGCTTAAATTATCAGGGGCGTAAATTCCTTCTTGATATAAAGACCAAACATTAGTTGTTTGATTTTGTCTTAATTCTACCCATTTTGTTGCATAAACACCATCTGACATTTTTACTGCCCAGCAAAGTAATAAAGTGTTATAGCCAGTCCATTTTCTCCATTGCGATCTAAACATATTAGCACCACCTATAGCATCAATTCTTTGAGTTCCAACTCCTTGTTCTACGTCATTCCAGTCTGAGGCATAACTTGAATCAAATGCTCCAACAGGAATGTTTATAGCTGTAGAAATTGTCAAACTAGGACTTGCGCTCCAGTTTGTTGTTAGATTGTTTAATCTAACAGCATCTTGATAAGCTCCTCCCCAACCATTATCAGTATAATACACTAAAGGACAAGGTGTTCCAGCTGGTGGTAAAACTCCATCTGCATCTCCAGGTAGCGGACACCAAAATCCTGGTGCTGGGGATGAAATATTAGCGGTTAAAAGTCTAGCAGTAGGACTTCCAGCTAACATTGCAGTTCTTTCAAAAACATTTACAAAATTTGTTCCATTTGAAGTCATATAATAACCGTCTGCCCAAATAGAAAATTTTAAATAATCAGTAAATGCAGGCATCGTAAAGTTGTAAGTGTAATATTGTCCTGTAGGGTCATTTGTTTTAGAAATGGCTATGTAAACTTGTTTTGGACTTCCGAACTGCGCAATAAACCATCTGTCTGCATAGCGATCAAACATAACTATTGGATCCCCCATATTAGGTACCGCAGGAGACCAAAGATTTCCTAAATTTTGAACGGTTCCAACTGTTGCTCCAGTTGATTTGTTGAAAATTTTCATAGGTGTTGCATTAACACATTGGATATAATGATTTGTTCCTGCTGCTCCAGATGGGTCTAATGGACAAGAACCTCCTGACTGACCTACCCAGTTTTGTAGAGGTGCAGATAAAGTTTTTTGTCCAGGAGATCTTTGAATTGTTGTCTCTTCATTTCCATACATTTTTCCATCATTAGCTTTGTACATATATTTCATAGCTACACGATGTTCTTTATCATTCATTTCTTTCATTGCTCCTTTATAGTCAGAATTATCTACATCAGAAAACATAGAGGAGAGTGGTTGAGAAACTGAAAATGAGGTAGGATAAGTTACAATTGTTTTTCCTTGTTGAGCCCTAATATTTAAAGCCAATAAAAATAAAAATAGGATGAAATTTAGTTTTCTCATAGTTTGTTTTTTAGGTTAAAATTGAAATTGAAATGCAAGAATAATAAATTTTATTGAATAAAATTATTAATATCTTAAAAAAAAGATTAAAAAATAATGTTTTTTAAAATTGTGTTATAAATAAAGCCGTATTTTTAGATTATGAATGAATATTAATTTTTATGTTTTTTTTCTACAAAACTGTGTAGATAACGCTGTAATATTTATTTTATTGTAACGTTCTTTTATTCTGAATATTTATTCTAGGGTAGAATTTAGAATTAATGGAGGTAATTTCATTTGTAATGATTTACTTACGATGTAAATCAATCGTAATTATTTTATAAAAATGATTTTGTGTAGTTTTATTTTTATGAAATTAACTAAATGTTAATTCAGTTTATGAATGAAGAAGTAGTTTTGTTTTACTTTCATTAAATATTTTTTCACAATCATCCTCAAAAACCTTTCGCATAATAATAAAGTTCAATTTCTAACTACTGATTTTTATAAAAATTTGAGTTTTCCAATTAACCATAATTACTTGATTTTAAATTACTACAGGTGACAGGTTTTTTAAAACCTGTCACCTGTAGTAAAGAAAACGAGTTTAAGAGCAGACTCAAGGTAAACGAAGTATTATATTTTTTTTCTGATTGTAATTCTTTTCAGATTCTAAAATTATGTGACACAGATTCCTACGATTTGTAGGGATTAATCTGTTTTAATTTTAATTGAGAATAGCAAAAAATAATTACTCATATTTAATGACAGATTGAAACTCTACTTCTTATATATTTTGCCCCCTTTAATAATTGATTTTTAACGAAGTTTTATAGTGATTGTTTAGTGTTAGTATCTTCAGGCTCACCAATTAAAAAGCCGTAAGCTTTCATACTAGGAATATAATCAAAAATAACTTTTAATGTAGCAGTAATTGGTAAGGCTAATATCATTCCAGCCGTTCCCCAAAGCAAGGAAAAAAGTAGTAAGGAAACAATAGATATAAATGCATTGACGCTAACTTTTGAGCCTGTAATTTTAGGTGTAATAAAATTACCTTCTAAAAATTGAACAAAACCAAAAACTGCAATTACCCCCACAGGATACCATAACGAATCTTTGGTAACAAGTGCTACTAACGCTGGTAATAATGAACCAACAATGATTCCGATATAAGGTATGAGTAATAATAATGAAGCAAAAAAACCAAAGAAAAGGGCATTTTCAATCCCTAAAATAAGTAATCCCACAGAGTTTAACACGCCTACAATAATCATAACAGTGAATAATCCATTTAGATAACTTTTTTGAACATTCAATATTTTAGTCAATATGATTTTTATAAATTCATTGTTGTGTTTTGCAAAAGCTTTATAGATGAATTCTTCAAAAAAAGTCCTATAAAACAAAAAGAAAAACATATAAATAGGAACTAGTACTAGGTCACTAATTAAACTTGTTGATGAACTTAGGAAATCTCCAATTTTTGAAACATTATCCTTTATTAAGGATTCAATTTTTAAATCATTTTTACTGAGTAAATCATTTTTTGTAACACCAAATTGAGTTTCAATAAAATGTATTCCGTCATTGTATAATTCTGTTAATTTAGTTGAATATAAATCACTTTTATTTACAAAATTTGAAACTTCGTAGCTAATAATCCAAACCAGAAAACCTATGGTTATTCCCATAATTAGAAGCACAGAAATGGTTGAAAAAATTCGATTAAATTTTAATTTCTTTTCTAGAAAATGAACTATAGGGTAAACCATTATACTCAACATTATTGAGATTAAAAACGGAATCAAAAATGGTTTTAAGATATATAAAATAAAAACTATGAGTACAATAGAAATTAGCCCATATGCTAGAGTCTGAAGGGGAAATAGTTGCTTTTTTCTCATATGTAAATGTAGAAAATATTTTTCAAAAGTTGCTCGGCTAAGGCAATTCTGGAAAAAGATTTGAGAATCAGCTTGTATTTTGGTACTTTTGCCACACAATTTTTACTATGACAACACAACAACTTATCGAACAAATCCAAACAAAAAAATCTTTTCTTTGTGTCGGTTTGGATGTAGATTTAAATAAAATTCCAGAGCATTTGTTAACTACAAGTGATCCTATTTTTGAATTTAATAAAGCTATTATTGACGCTACTCACGATCTTTGCGTAGCATATAAACCAAATACAGCTTTTTTTGAAGCGTACGGCATAAAAGGATGGATTTCATTGCAAAAAACAATTGAGTACATCAATGAAAATTACCCTGAAATTTTTACTATTGCCGATGCGAAACGAGGAGATATAGGTAATACATCATCAATGTATGCTAAAGCTTTCTTTGAAGATTTGCAATTTGATTCGGTTACGGTGGCGCCATATATGGGGAAAGATTCGGTGGAGCCATTTTTAGCTTTTGAAGATAAACATACCATAATGTTAGCTTTAACTTCAAACGAAGGCGCTTTCGATTTTCAGACTTTAGAGGTTAATGGTAAGGAATTGTACAAACAAGTAATTGAGACTTCTAAAAATTGGAAAAATTCTCAAAATTTAATGTATGTGGTAGGAGCTACAAAAGCAGAATATTTTACCGAAATCAGAAAAATTATTCCAGACAGCTTTTTGTTAGTCCCTGGAGTAGGAGCTCAAGGTGGTAGCTTACAAGAAGTTTGTAAATATGGTATGAATGATAATATAGGTTTACTAATTAATTCTTCTCGAGGCATCATTTATGCTTCAAAAGGAGAAGATTTTGCCGACAAGGCTAGGGAAGAAGCGTTGAAATTACAGCAGGAAATGGAGGGGATTTTAAAATAATAAATAAAGATGACAATAAAAGATTTATTTAGATTATTGCTAAAACTATTTGGAACATACTCATTGGTTATAAGCCTTTTTACTGTTATACCGCAAAATGTTTCAAACCTAACATATATGGGTGAAGATATTTTACTTGGATTTTGGTTATTTCTGATTTTAGTAATTATAATAAGTTTATATTTATTTATAATTTTTAAGACTGATTTAATTGTTGAAAAATTAAAACTTGATAAAGGGTTTGATGAAGATAAAATTGTCTTCGAAAAAATATCTGATATTGAAATATACAAATTTGCTATAATATTACTTGGTGGATTTTTATTAATTGACAATCTCCCTGTAATGATTTCTCAAATAATGTACATTTTCAAAGCAAATTTAAATGTGAGTAATGTCGTGTTTAATGACAAGTCGATTTATGATTATTTTGATTTGCTTATAACAGTTTTGTCGGTACTAATTGGGTATTTGTTGATAAATAATTACAGATTTGTTGCTGAATTTTTTAGTAAAAAATAATTCGTGAATTCGTGGCTAACATTATATTAACCGATCAACTTGGAACCCAGCATTCTTTCGAAACGTCCCCAAAAAGAATCGTTTCGTTAGTGCCTTCTCAAACCGAATTATTATACGATTTGGGCTTGGAAGAACGTATTGTTGGGATAACAAAGTTTTGTGTGCATCCATATCATTTGAAGTCAACAAAAACGATTGTTGGAGGAACTAAGCAAATAAAATTTGATAAGATTGCAGCACTTCAACCAGATATCATCATTTGTAACAAAGAAGAAAATACAAAAGAAATTGTTGAAGAATTGAGCCAACTTTGTCCTGTTTGGGTGACAGAAATGTACAACATTGCCGATAATATTCAAATGATTGCCGATTTTGGTAAACTTTTTAATGTGCGTACCGAAGCTCAAAAATGGATAGACAAAGTCAATTTTGCACACCAAGATTTTTTGCATTTTATAAAAGATTATGAAGTACAAACAGTAGCTTATTTTATTTGGGCCAAACCTTATATGGCAGCTGGTAGAGATACTTTTATTAATCATTTATTAGAACTCAATAAATTAGAAAATATTTACGCTAAGAACGAAAAATACCCTGAGCGTTATCCTGAAGTAATTGTGCAGAAAATGCGTATTCAAGGCGATCCTGATTTAATTTTTCTTTCTTCAGAGCCGTTTCCGTTCAAAGACGAGCATGCATTTGAATTAGGTCGCTATTCGCACCACGCCAAAACAGTTTTTGTAGATGGTGAAATGTTTTCTTGGTACGGTTCACGTTTAGTAAAAGCATTTGATTATTTTAAAAAATTGCGTTTGCGAATTGGGGAGATGCATTTGCATCATTCACATTCGCATTAATTATTATATTTGTTAAAAATAAATGCTGTGATAAACTATACGATATATGCTAATGAATCAAGCAATCAGTGGGTTACCTTTGTGCATGGCGCAGGAGGGAGTTCCTCTATTTGGTTCAAGCAAATACGTGAATTTCAAAAACATTTTAATGTATTGTTATTGGATTTAAGGGGTCACGGTAATTCTAAACAAACCAACTTTAAAAATCCTTTTCAAAAGAAATATACCTTTAAATCAATCGCACAGGATGTTTTAGATGTGATTGATCATTTGAAAATTCAATCGTCTCATTTTGTTGGAATTTCCCTCGGAACAATCGTAATTCGGCAATTGGCAGAAATGCAACCAGACAGAGTAAAAAGTATGATAATGGGAGGAGCTATTTTAAAAATGAATTTTCGTTCACAAATTTTGATGCGATTAGGAAATATTTTTAAATACGTTCTACCTTATTTGGTTTTATATCGTTTTTTTGCCTTTGTGATTATGCCCAACAAAAATCACAAACAATCAAGATTGCTGTTTATAAACGAAGCCAAAAAATTATACCAAAAAGAATTTATAAAATGGTTTAAACTTACGGCCGAAATCAACCCCGTGTTACGATGGTTTCGACAAGTAGAAGTAAATATTCCTACACTTTATATAATGGGAGAAGAGGATTATATGTTTCTTCCTTCGGTTAAAAAAGTAGTAGAAGCCCATTACAAAACCGCTAAATTATACGTAATAGAAAAATGCGGACACGTTGTAAATGTAGAGCAACCTACTGTTTTTAATGCACAAGTACTCGATTTTTTGAATAGTTTTAAATGAAATTTGCTAAATAAACGATTCATTTTTTGCACCTGACAGGTTTAACTTGCTTTTTCAGAAGGAATTAAATAGGATCTTCTGAAAAACTAACCCAACACAAAATACTATCATTTTCCTCTAAAAACCTTCAATTTTAGCAACTTTTGAAAGGTGTTAATTCTTTTAGAGCTTGTAAATTTGAGCTCAAAAAATATAAATTACTATAATTAGATTTTTAGATGCATGGTTTTTGAAGGACTTAGTCTAAAAACCTTGCACCTAATAATAAAATTCTAACTCGGAATTACTGATTCTTATGAGGATTTGAGTTTTCTAACAACTAATTGCTTGATTTTAAATTACTACACCTGACAGGTTTTGAAAAACCTGTCAGGTGTAGTAAAGAAAACAAGTTTAAGAGCAGACCCTAAATAAAAATGCCGATACTCACGTACCGGCATTTATATTAACTAACCAAACCAAACAAAAATTCTATGAATTTCTTGATACAAAAGTCATAAATATTTTTGGAAGGCTTTGTTAAGAGAATGTTATTAAAATTTTGATTAAGAAAACTTTAACTATTGGATTATGAATTCTGGTTTGTTTATTATCTTCAATTTGATTTCATTGGTAATAAAAATTTAATTTTTTCTAGAAGTTATCAAAATAAAATAGCTATAGCTTTTAAATACTCCTTACCATTCAAGATAGTGTGTTTTGTTGTCTCTTCCTATTTTAACTTGAACTCGACGAAAAATTACTATTTTTTTGCCTCGAATACACGAATTGAAAAGGTTTAGTTCATTAAATTCGTCGCCAAAGGCGAAATTCGAATATACACAAATCGAATCTTTCTATATTTTAGTTTTAGATTCGTGTATTCGTGGCATTAATATACGCATAGTTACTGTTAAGCAAAGGAATATTATCGAATTCACGTTCTTTTAAGAAGAATTATTCTTTCAGTTATAGAATTAAAATTTGATTTAAGTCACAAATTGATTTCAATCACAAATTGATTTCAATCACAAATTGATTTACCTCACAATTCCTAAAAATGACTCCTTGATATTTGTATATAATTTTAAAAATTTTATGTATGAAAAATCAAAAAATCAAAAAAATGCTAGTCTCTAGTATGCTACTCGGGGCTTATTATGTGTCAAACGCGCAAACAACGTCGAGTGAGGGAGGTGTTTATAACACTCCTGTATCTAATGACAGTGGAGTAATTATTAGAAGTAATGATAACGATAGTAATCATAAAGAATATATACGTTTTTTTTTAGGTAATCAAGGTATCGATAATTTTGCTGCTGAAATGCGACCAGAAGGTTTTTTTTATAATGGTAAGTTTGTTGGGAGTAATGCTATTTCTGGTACCACTCCTATTACTTTTGGTTCTAATCGAGGGCTTGTGATTCACGCTAATATGGATAATGTTACTGCCAACGAACCAATTAAATTTAAAGTAGGTAATACAGAAGTAGCGCTTGTTGATGTTGATCAGGTGTTTAAGATAAATAAGCTAGGAGCATTTACAGATTCTAAAATCACTGTAGCAAATCCACTCGTTTTTGAAAGTAGTGGCGCTAGTGCTAGGATAGGTTTAGGATTAGCTAGCCCAGAACAAGCATTACATATTAGAAATGGTAATTTTAGACTCGATGATGGTCAAATGCAAAGTTGGGGACCTCTTGTATTTCGACCAGATATTGACGCTACGGGTGATGATGAGATTAAATTTAATAATTCGGCAAATGTGAAGATGGCATCTCTGCAAGATGGTACTTTAAGTCTGGAAAGGCAAGATAATACAGGAGGCACTATTTCCAGTTCACAAGAATTGATATTAAAATCAGCAGCAACGGGTGCAAATGCTCGATTTTCTTTTGTTAATGCAAGTAATGCAGAAATGGCAAGGCTTCAAAACGGCACCTTCACCACAAATAATGTACGATTACACGTGACCACATTTCCAGATTATGTTTTTGAAAAAGACTACAATTTAATGCCGCTAGCGGAAGTGGCAAGTTATATCCAAAAAAACAAGCATTTACCAGGAATTCCTTCAGCTACAGAAGTTATTGCTAACGGAATGGATGTAAAGGAAATAAATATCAAGTTGGTTGAAAAAATAGAAGAGTTAACCTTATATACAATTAGTCAAGAAGAAAAGCTTAAAAAGCAAGAGGTTGTATTACATACTTTGCTGGAAAAAATCAATCAATTAGAAAAACAACTAAAATAAATAACAATGAAACTAAAAAAACAAATTTGGTATATGCTGTTGTTGTTTATAGCGCCATTAAATGCGCAAATAAGCGCAGAAAATACCACTGCGGTATTTAGATTAGAAAGGGTAGGTTTAGGAAAAGTGCTATTTCACCATCTCGATACTAATGCACTCGAAGCAAAGAATGTATCTACAGCTAATTTTAATACCACCGATGGTTATTTGCAAGCTTTTATAATTAAGCCTAAAATAGATGCTTATGGTACTGTATATGTTGTATCTGCTAAAAATCCTACTTATTTTTTAAAACGTAATGCCAGTAATAGTGCAATAAGTTTTGAAACGTATAATGCAAGTGCAGATGAGTTGTTTCAGTGGAATTTTGAAGTAGCCGATGTTAAAAATGGAGTAACTACTCCTGTAGAACCAGATACCTTTTTTATTCGAGCTGCTAATTTACCTGATAAAGTACTAAGGTTAGATAATCAAGGTAATTTTACGCTTACTGGATTAAAAAACACCTCTGGACTGGATATGACTGCGGCAAATGATGACGAACAGCCACACCAAGAATTTAGATTTATTTTAGCAAAAGCCAATAATGTATTTTAAAAACTGTGATGATGAGAAATAGTAAGTTAATTACAGTACTTGGTTGGTTAATTTTTAATGGTTTAACCATGTTAGGACAAGCCAATCTAAACAAACCAGCGGTACTTAAAATGAATAAAACGGGAGGCATACAATCGTATTTTGATACAAGAACTCGTCTCAGTACAGATATCATACCAGCTGGGGTAGCTGGCGAAGGGACTATAGAGTTTTGGGCAATGGCTGGTGGAGCAAATGCTAATACGCCTTTTCAAACTTGGAAAATGACAAACCTTTTAACCGGGCAAGATTTGTTCGCTTTTGAGGTTCAAAGGGATTTACTAAAAATAAAAAAAGGGAGTACTAGTGTTGATGTTAGTCTGCCTAGTAATGATTTGATTTTAAATGATCAATGGAATCATTTTGCATTGACTTTTACTACAGCTAGTCAAATGAATGTTTATAGAAATGGAATTTTATTACGAACTGTTGATGGTATAACGATTCCAGGTAATTTGTATTTTACAAAAACACCTACGGATCAATTGCTACTAGCTGAGTATAGGGTGTGGAGTAGATTACGTACCTTAAGCCAACTGCAAGATTTTCGTTTTAGATCCTTATATAACGATACCACGCAATCTTTAACTGCCCTAAAAGATACGGGGTTAGTAATTGCCTATACCAATGACAAATTTACTACAGGTGAAATAAATAAAGTGAGTAATTTGCAACACGTTTTTTGGGACAATGTAGTTGGGGCTGAGTCAGCCTACAATCATAAAGCCAGAATTACTTCTGAAGTAGCCGTTAATTCGTCTAATGTTATACTAGCCGAGATAGTTTCTGAAGGTGACCATCCTATTTTTACATTGAATAAGATAATAGTATATGCTGCAGATGGAGGTGGGGTAGACCAAGATTTTACAAATGATACTAAAGGGATTGCTTTAAAATGGTATCACATCAAGAATGCTAGTAGTTATACAATAAGACGTAGAGCAATAAGTGGGGGAGAAACGCCTTCCTTAGTTCATACCGTGACTGCGGCAACAGTAGGCTCCCTAAATGTGTCAGAAGGGATTGAATATTTCGATGTAAATATAGTGCCAGGGGTGATATATGAATACACAATTACCGCATTAAATACCTCAAATAGTTCTATTTCGACAGGAAAGGATACTGGTTTTGTATTTCATAATGGAGAAGCAGAAGGTAAAGTAATCACTTCGTTACAAACGGCAGTGCCTAATGTCAAAGTAGAAGCCAACTTAGAGTCCAATGGCGTAACCCTTGCTCATTCTGGTAAATCGTTATTGTTTAACCTAAATGCAAGTCCTGTTATCATTGAAGATGTTCAAGAGGTGAAAGGTAAAATAGGAAACGCAACCTTAGAATTTTGGTACAAAACCCCTACGACGGGGAGTGCAAGTAATAGTGTTTTCCAATTAGGACCTGCAGAAATTAGGATTACTAATACCACAGCGGGTATTTATGTAGGGAATACGTCGTATTTAGTAGCTAACAAACCTAATGATAATTTGTGGCATCATTATGCCTTTGTTTTACAACCTAACGGGGCGCAGCTATATGTCGATGGCGGAACATTGCCAGTAGGGGTGCAAACAACAATTACACCAACAGCCTCTAACAGCACACCATTTAATAGCGCTTTACTTAATGCTGTAACCAGTTTTTCACTTAACAGTCAGGTAGGTAATCCGTATTTACTCGATGAATTTAGAGTATGGAAAATCGCCAGAACAGCTGCGGAAATCTATAATTATAAAAATGTGGTACTAGGGAATGCGAAAGATCCAAATTTAATGATCTATTATCGTTTCGATTTGAATAGTAGTAATGAAATTTATAGTCAAAGTGTAGGGACAGAAACTCGTTTGAATGGTAAAAGTCTTGTTTTTACCACTACTAATGGAGTTGTTTCAAGTGCCCCTTTTGCTTTAGTAGAATCGAATGATATACCTCCTGTAAAATTTGCAAGTTTTACAGATGTTAATGGGAATTATGTATTCAATTCATTGCCAGGTAATAACGGAGGTGGTACGCTAGGCTATCGTTTTATTCCTGCCCTTCCTAATCATCAATTCTCACCAGAGAACCGTTTTAAAAATATCCCGGTGAGTTTGACCTTTACTGATAGTCAAAAAACGATAGAGCAATTTGTGGATACCTCTACTTTTACGGTAACAGGAGAAGTGGTATATAAAGTAGCAGATCCTAGTGGTCCAGGAGGGTTTTTTAAATACCCAGTGCTCTCAGGTACTCTAATTATGTTAGACGGGAATACTATAAATAAACCTGATGGGACTCAAGTGACCACATTAAATAATGGTACCTATCAGCTTTCTGCACCATTAGGGCTTCACACATTTTCTATTGGAAAAGAGGTACCTGTAAGTAGTGACGCTAATAGTCAGCAAAATGCGAATGCAGATCTAAAAAGTTTAAAATTTACTGGAAGCTCTTATGCGCAAACGAAAGAAATGATTGCAAGTAATGCGAATCAGCAATTTACGTGGTCAACTTTTTACAAGCCCAAAATAGTTACGCCTAACGAGAATTTACCGTCAATCCAAACGTTATTGCAATGGGGCGATTTAGTGGTTAATTTACAAGCCAATAATCGTATTCATCTTTTTTTAAAAGGAACACAATTACTTCAGCGTCCTGTACAAACGATAAGTGGCTATAACTTTTTAGCAATTTCGTTTAATAAAGTTACGAATCAGTTGGTTCTAATGGTAGATGACGATGTAGTAACCGTTAGCATACCAGCGGGAACGTATAGCTTTAACGATAAGTTAGTGCTTGGAGCCACAAAAAATTTGACTGAATTTTCAAAGGCTAATATGGATGTAGTAGAATACAGAGATGTAGCTTATTCTATAGAGTCGTTAAGAAAAATAAAAAATGGAGATTTTATAGCAGAGGATGAAAATTATCTTAAGTTATCCTATACAGCAGAGCAAGATATCAACACCACTAGGGTAGTAAATATGGTTGTGAATGGTGCCAGTAACGAGAATAATTATTTGCAATTATTTACAGGTACAGTAGTGGATGCTACCGCATCCTCAAATTTGCGAAGAAGAAAAGAATTCAAATATGTGGCTTCAAATGCCAGTTATAACCCAACCCCTAATACTAATTTATATACACTTAATCTTACAGATCCTATTTCGAGTTTGAATTTTGAAAATCTAACAAGACATCATTTTATAGGGAACATTGTAGTACCATGTGATAATCAGGTAGGCACATGGACAGGTACTATACGTAGAACAGATCTTGTGGAACCTCAATTTTCAAAAACAATTAGTGCTAGTAATTTTAATAGTGATAGCAAAGTATTTGTAGTAAAAGATTTATTGCCAGGGGTGTATGAGGTGTCTTTAACAAATACGGCTAGTGGTCAAACCATTAACTCTTTTTCAGTTGATTTAAGAAATGGTAATATCGTTAAGGACATATTCTTTAGTAAACCTTTAGAGCATGAAGTCACTTTTTACAAGTATAATGCTTTAACAAAAACTGTAGGAGACAAAATTCTTCCTTTATGTGATACTAAATATGTCTTTAACGCTAGTGAAAGTATTATAGCTTTTGTAAAGGCATTTGAAACTTATGGGGATACTAAGTGCCCTGTGAAAGATATAAAAGTGACATTTTCAGGAGATTTAATTTCAGGATCTTCTGGAATTACAGATCTAAAAGGATCCACCAATGCTGAAGGTTTAACTTTTATTAACTTCCTAGTCAATGAACAACCTAATTTTATAGGTGATTTGCAGCGTAGTATGCATTTTGCTTTACAAAGAGGGGAAGGTTCTACAGTAGAGAGTTATAGCTCAACTACGAGTGCCTACATTGAAGGAAGTCGTTCTGGTAACAACGATTTTACGTTAACGAATCCTAATGTAGGTTTTGTTTTGCATGACCCACCAGGCGATGGAAGTTCTGCAACCTTAGAACAAGGTGCTAGTTATACACAAGAATACAGTTTTGAAGAAGGGACAGATATAAAAACTGTCTTTAGTGGAAATTTTGGAGCATTTGTAAGGGCGCAAACTCATACTTTAACTATTACTGCACCAGGAGGTATAGGAGTTGGTGCTGGAGCAATTATAAGTGGTGTAGGTGTAACATTAACTGTAGATGTAGAAAACGAATCTAATGTTAGCTATAGAAAAACGGGTGGCAATGCTATAACAACCGCAATAAAATCGAGTATTTCAACACCTACTTTTGCTACTTATGTGGGACAAGACGCTGATACTTACATAGGAACATCAGATGTTTTAAAATTTAGCGATGGGCAAACGCTTAGTGTAGATAGAGCCACTTGTGTCGCTTCTATTAAAAATTCAAGAACGATGGAAGTGATGGAAAAAGTACCTTTTGTTTTTACGCAACAACAACTTAAGGATGTCACGATACCAAATTTACAAAGGCTCCTTATAATTGAAATAGATAAATTAAACCCACCATCACAGGCGGAGTTATCTTTGAGGAATAGTTTGAAATTAGATGAAACAATAAAGAGAATTCTTACGGATAACTTGAAAAGCGACCCCAAGATTGTTAAATATGTATTCCAAATCGAAAGTTGGCAAAATATTATTAAACGAAATAGTGATAAACTAAAAAGAGAGCAATTTATGAGTCAAGGGAAATCGCTTAGTGAAACTACAAATACCGCCACTCGCGATCGTGCAGTTACAACACTGTCTGGTCTTGATCAAGGTTTGTCTTTTTCTGGTGGAATAAATGCTACTTATACTTTTGAAAGAGCTACTACCAATGCTAGTGGTAATCAAGTTAATGGTGGTAATGTTACATCTGTAACATTGAATAAAGTCTTTGAAGGTTTTGGAAAATTAGCCCAATTGAAATCTTCAGTAAGCATTTCTGGTTTAAAAAATAATACAAATAATGAGACTAATGCTACTAATCGTGTGGACAGTTTTACTTTTTATGATGTTACAGATGGGGATCAATTCAATGTGTCTATGCGAAGAGACCCAGATTATGATACTGTTATGTTTTTAACTAATGGTGGACGGAGTATGTGTCCTTTTGAATCAGGTACGGTTCCTCGTGAAGGAGTAGAATTAGTTGCTGATAAAACAGTAGGATATGGTTCTGGTGAGGAGTCTGTTTTATACACATTAAAATTACGAAATACTCAGTTAGCACCTGATAATACTAGAAAAATTTATATTGTAGGTTTAGATGGTGCAACAAATCCTGATGGTGCTCAAATTTTTTTAAATGAGTCCCCAATTTTTGAGCCAGGTACAGTATCTCCTATTCAGTTTAATTTAGATGGATCTTCACCAACAGGGGTAGTGCCTGAAGTTACAGCACAATTAAGAATTAAACGTGGTTTAGATGCCCCTGAAACTATTACTTATAAAGATATAACAATGCGTATATACTCATTATGTGAGTTTATAAATGATGGATATCGATCATATCGGGTAGATGAATTTAATGAAGTTGGAGTAAAGCCTTTTTCAGAATTAAAATTTACAGCACATTTTGGAGGGAAATGTGTGACGGGTATAGAACAAGAAGCTCCTATTGCTAATTGGACAGTAAATAACACCAGTAACAATATAGTGCCGTTTAGGTTTAAAATACCTGGGATTACTGATTTGTTAGGAGCTGCTCCAGCTGCTGGTCAACAGGAAACGAGTAAGTTTCAAGTTATTCTAGAATATGCTACGCAAGGTACAAATACGCCTGTAGAGTTAGTTACTCTAAATGCCGCTCAACTTAGAGCAAATTTGAATAGTCAAACTGGAGTTATAACCTATAATGCTGATGTTTCTGGCTTAGCCGATGGTACTTATAGTTTTAGGATAACACCAGTTTGTGATCCAACATCCTCTAATCCTAATTCAAGAAACGATTCTACTGCTTTTGTTTCTGGAACCATTAATAGAAATCCAGCGGTAGTAGTTTCAACAAACCCAAGTGATAATGGTATTTTGACACAAGGTACAATTTCAGCCACCTTTGATAAAGCTATTAATCCTGCAACAGTAAACATAAATTCAGTAAGTTTAAGGGGGGAATTAGCAGGTAAATCAACTGATTTGATTTCAGCTGAATTTACACAAGGAACAGGTGAATTGACCATACCACATCAACCGGTGTTCAATTTAGATAATGCATATACCATTGAAATGTGGTTAAATCCAAGTAGAATGCCTAACAATGGTGTTAATGTACCTATTATTCAAAAGGGGAATAATTATACGATCTCTTTAACCCCATCAGGTGCTATTCTAGTAAATGATTTAGTTAATTCAAATACCCCGTTGCAACCATTTGCTTGGACACATGTAGCGGTTGTTTTTGATGGGGTAAATAGTATAGGGATTTACTTTAATGGCGTGCAAGTTGCTTCAGGTTTAAGCAATGGTTTTCTTTCTAATATTGAGCCTATAGTGATTTCTAAAGCTAATCAAGGACAATCCTATATTGGGAAATTTGATGAGATTCGAATTTGGAATTCAGCTAGAACACCTATTCAAATCATAAGCACTTATCAGAGAAAGCTGTTAGGTAATGAAACTAATTTAATTGCTTATTTTACCTTAGATAATGATGCTTTAAAAGGAATTGATGGTGCTCCAGATGAAGCTATTCGAGACTATACTGGTAATGCGAGAGGCACGACAGCGATAGGTTTGAGTTTTGTAACTGGCGATGCAAATGCAGCTCCTCTGGATATTAGTACAACAGTAAAAGATTTTCAATTTACATCAACAGTATCTAATAATAATACAACAGTGAATATTACTCCCGCATTTACAAGTGCAGATATTGAAGGGGCAAAATTGACCGCAATGTTTAATGAAGATCAACTTAGAGATCAATCAGGAAATAAACTTAAAGGTTATAACTGGAGTTTTGTAGTTAATAGAAATGCAATTAAATGGAGTGTAAATAATGTCACAAAAGTTCAATTACAAGGTAATGAGTTGGTTATAGACGATGTGGATCTAGTAAATACAAATGGAGGTGTGCCAGTACGTTATCGATTTGTTAATTTGCCATATTGGTTGAAGGTTCGACATAAATTAGGGGCTACTGTTACGCCAATAGCTGAAGGAACTAATAGAATAGTTCAAGCACAACAAATTGAAAGTAATTTGGAATTTATTGTGGCACCATTTTTAAACAACGGCAGACATACTACGGTAGTTAGCGCCATTGTAGAAAATGCAAATACAGGCATTCCATTGGGTATAGAAAGCTTTGTGTTAGAAATTAATACACAATGTAATGTTCCTAATTATTCGATTGGTTTTAATAATGGTAATTTTACGAGCTCTCAAAATGTGGTTGGGCAATTGTTTGTAAATGGTGTTCAATCATTAGATACTAATGATCAAGTGGCTGTTTATATCGACGGTCAGTATCGAGGAGGGGGTAATGTTGCCCTTGATGGTACATTAAGGTTTGGTATATTTGGAGAGACTATTGATAATAATAAGGAGTTGATATTTAAAGTTTGGAAGGCAATGACTTGTACTGAGTATGATGGAATCATTGAAAATTACCATTTCCAAGCAAATGGAAGATTAGGAACTAGTGTAATTCCAGTTAGATTTACTGTAGGAAAACGCTTGTCTCGTTCAATAGGGATTCAAGGGGTAAATTATGAAGTCAGTTTTAACCTAGAAGATACTCAAAATGAATATAAGATTTCTCTTAATCAAATTAAAGGTTTATCGGCAAATGATGAAATACGTGATGTAATCAATACAGATAAAGTTTTAGCTAGGGCTAATTCTCAAGGGGTTTTAGTTAAAACGGCTGAATTATTAGAAAATAAGCTAGACATTACAAAAGCTTATTTGGTGAGAAGAACTAGTAGCACTCCTATCTTTTTGACTTTTTCTGGATTGCCAGTTTCGGAGAATAAAAATATAAGCATTACAGGAAATCATGTCAGAAATAGTATAGCTTATTTGCCAAATGAAATGCAAAGAGTAAATTATGCCTTACGTTCATTAACTTCAACAGTTACTCAAGTTGGAGATATAATTAGTAGAAGGGGATTGTTGGCTGAATATACTTCAGATAAAGGCTGGATAGGAAGTTTAACACATCTAACACCTGGACAAGGCTACGAGTTATCAGGTACTAGCTCTGGGGTACTAAATTATTTTGGTATAGTTTCATCATCATCATCATCATCATCGTTTGCAAGAGGAGCATCCAATTTGACGACAGCAAATGAGATAAAAGGAGAAAATGAAAAAATAGATGTTTCTTACCTCGAAAAAGCGGCAAGAATAGGATGGAAAACCACTGTTGGTGATTACTCAAAGTTCATGTATTTTACAGCGGTATTAGATGATTATCCTTTTGATCCTACAAAAGAATTTGTTATAGCTGGTTTCATAAATAATGAAGTGAGAGGAGTGGCAAAACCACAACTAATAGATGGTAAATATTACTATTTCTTAGGGATTGGAAGCGATGAATCAAATGATGTTACGTTTAAACTTTATGATGGTAATAAATTTTATTTGCTAGATAATAAGGTTAGTTTTGATGAACGTATTAATTTAGGGAGGTATAATGCTCCATATGTATTTAAATATACTGAAAAGGAAGTAGTAAATTCGAATAAGGAATATATTTTAAGTCAAAATTATCCTAATCCATTGAACGAATCTACTGAGTTTATTTATGCAGTACCTAATGATACTTTTGTGGAAATACATTTGTATAATTTGTTAGGACAACATATTTATACTTTTGTTAATCAAAATGTTAAAGGGGGGCAAAATCATTACGTGAAATGGGATGGTTATGTTTCAAATAGGAGATTGCCTAGTGGAATCTATAATTATGTTATGATAGTAGATGGTTTTAAATTGGATAAAAAACTGATAATAAAGTAAAATATCTTAGATAACTCCATTTTGAAAAGACACCTAGAATTTTTTTCTAGGTGTTTTTTATTTTAAAGGTTTTGCGTAATGGATTTAAAATTTGCATTTTCGCTATATAAAAATTAAAATAGATGAATATTAATTTTACGCTTTTATCTAGTTTACAATTATGTGGGTTAATTCAGGGATTGGTTTTAGGTATTATGTTGCTTTTTTTTCATAATTCTAAAAATAATTCTTTTTTTTTAGGATTGCATATTTTAACAACAGGTCTCAATTATTCTTCCGAGATTATAGAACAAACCAATCTCCTTAAACTTTGTCCTAGTTTAGATATGTTGCCTTTTGATTTTTTATGGCTTCAAGGATCCCTTTTATATGCGTATACGTATAAAATTTCGGTTTTTAGAAAAGTTTCCTTTGTTTGGTTCTGGGTATTGATTCCGGGAATTGTTTTTTTTGTAACTGACTTAGTGTTTTTTTTTCAAGATCCTATAATAAAAATTGAAATTCAAAAATCTTGGTGGTATTTCTTTTTAAAAATTGTAGCAATACCCTACACATTATTCATTTTATTTAAATTAATTATTTTAATTAAAAAGCATACAAAACATATTGAAAATGAACATTCAGAGGTTTCTTCTAAAAACTTGTTATGGATAAGGAATTATGCGTTTTCGAATTTGTTAGTAGGGTTAAGTATTCCATTTGCTTGGTATTTTGATTTTGGCGATTGGTATTATTTTTTTTTAGTGATAATTGATATTGTGCTGTTATTTTTTATATCATTAAACGGATTACTTCAGTACAATTTTCAACCTTTGATTGATATAGAATCTTCTAGAGATAAAGAAACAGAAATTGTAATGGATGAGTTTTTGGTTCCTAAGAAAAATACCTCCATAACCGTAAAGGAAGAAGAAAATAAACTTATAGAGATAATTTTAACAAATATACGTGAAAAAGAGTTATTTGTGAATCCAGATATGACCATTATTGATCTCTCAAATGAAGTGAAAATTCATCCCAAAAGGATTTCTATTTTGATAAATACTCATTTAAATAAAAATTTTAATTCTTTGATAAATGAGTTCAGAATTGAAAAAGCAAAAGAAATGTTAATAGATCAAAAGTATGATAATATCACTATTGATTCTATTGGAATTGCTGTTGGATTTAAAAGTAAAAGTTCTTTTTATGAAGCTTTCAAAAAGTATACTAAGATTACACCCTCAAATTATAAAAAAAATAAATTCTTAACGTTCGAAAGTACTAAATAAATGTACAAATTATACTTTTTTTGTTCTTCTTTATATGTAGAGATAATAAAAATAAACATATTAAAAATAGAATTGGAATAAACAAGTAGGGAAAATAATATTGTTAAAACTTTAAAAATATTTTTCTCTAATGTATAAATCGCCTTCATTTTATTTGTTTTGATGTAACTTTCATTTGAAAATATGTTCGGATTTCTTTTTTTACTACTCATAAAGGACTTTAGCTTGCATATATTAATTATAGCCTTATAATATTTGCATATTTATAATTGTTTTTTTGCTTAAATAAAGCAATTCATAACTTTAAACAATGATTAATTATTGGTTTAAGATAATAAAGTATTTTTTAAATGAATTCAGTTTTTTATAATGAGGAAATTAGTCACGAACTTTTTAAATATGGTAACATTGATTTTTTTTATGATGAAGAGATTTTTGATAATGATAATTTTAGTAATAAAGTTGGTGTATTAAAAAAAGGGTTAGTTAAATTAAGTTATAAAAATGAGACAGAAAAAATTTTAATGTTTCATCAAGCAGCAAATTTTGCTCCAGTTATAGGTTTTGGTTATATGTTTTTTGGTTCAGAAACAAATATTGAAGTGAAAGTAATTAATCCAGTTGTTATAGTATGGATTGAAAAGGAAAAATTTATAGAGTTGTGTTATAAATATGAATCTTTAAATGGAAAATTTATAGAATCATTAACTCATCAAAATGAAGTAGTTTTAAAAAGATTTAGTGAGATCAAAAAAGCACTACAAATAAGATTGTGGGAGTATTTAAAAGAAAAAGAATTCTTCTATAATTCAAATATCTTAAAAATTTCAAATAATGAAATAGCTACTGATTTAAATATTCCTAAAGAGACTATTTCAAGATTGTTAACTAAACTTGAAATTGAAAAAAAAATAAGAAGATATTTAAAAAAAATATATATGAATATCTGATGTTTTTAAACTTCTAAGTTATCTAGACCTTATTGATTCAGTTCAAAATAAAGGAAAGATTTTTGTTATTAGGAATTAGTAAGAAGGTAAGGTGAAATATATTATTTAAGTCCTTTTCTATTTGGTCTATTTTGTAATGGTTATTTTATTTTTTTGAATTTTTGTCATTTGTAAATATTTCACTTGTAAAATAGAAAAACTAAATGAAGTTCTACTTATCTAGAGTTGTTGTTGCAGTTTTGAGTTGCTATTCTTTTATTTGTAGTGTTTTAACAAAATATACGGTTTTTCCGTAATTGTGAACTTTTAAGTTGCTTTACATTTGCATTTTAGTAGTTTAAATTATGGGATGTAAAAGTGCTCTGGTTCTAGATAGTGATAAGCATAAAATTGATAAGCTAGTCAGTCTGTATAAAACTGAATTTTTTAAAAAAGACGATTATGTATTTGTTGATGGAGATATATTTGCTAATAAATATGTTTTTATATTAGTAAGTGGAACTGTTGCTTACTTTTATGAGAATGATAATCAAAGAAATTATTTATTTAGTTTAAATTCCAAAGAAGCTAGAGTAATTAATAGTTTGAATTTATTTTCTTTGTCAGATATAGGATTTTCCATTAAAGCAATGGAGGATTGTGAAATAATAATGATTCCTAAGATCGATTTTCTTGAAAATAAAGTGTTTTTGAATTTTTTTAGACAATTGGATATAGCAATAGGGGTTATTTTTGATAAAATGATTAGTGCTTATTCATGTTTAAGTAATGAATCTTTGGAAACAGTTGTATATAACTATTTGTTGCATATTTATATTAGTGATAACAGTGAAAAGGATATTATTATTTCGAGAAACGAATTATCATTAGATTTGGGTTATTCAAGAGAAGCTATATCAAGAGCTTTGAGAAAGTTAGAAAAGGAAGGTAAGATTATCAGAAAAACAAGATCTATTGAACTTGTTTTAAATTGATTTTTTATCGTATAATACTCTTAATACTGAATATCAGTGAGGCTTTTTTTATGAAGCGGTTTAATTTTTTTATTTAAGAACAATTAACATTTACTCAAGAAATCGTCATATAAAAGCGATTTGCGAGAGCAAACAACAATGTATGAAGCGATACTCCCGAAGCTTCGGGAGTACCTATGATGAATAAACTTTTTCACAAATGAAATAATTTGTTATTTCTTATCTTGTAATGCAAACACTTTTTTCAATAAATCAGTAGTTCTTGAACTAAAATTAGTTCTAATGTTTTTTTCTTCTACTGCAATCATTTTAAAAACACCATCCAGCGCTTTGTTGGTTGTGTAGTCAGTTAAATCAGGATTTACTTTTTCAACTAGTGGAATGGCGTTATATCTTTTAATGATATTTGCCCATATCTTATCGGCACCAACTTTTGTGAATGAATTTTTAATCACAGGATTAAATTTATCATATAGCGGTTTTGTAGTTGAAGTTTGTAAATAGGTTGTAGCAGAGCGTTCATCTCCTAACAAAATATTTTTAGCATCTGTAAATGACATTTGTTTTACGGCATCTACAAAAATAGGAGTAGAAGTTTTAACAGCATCCTCCGCAGCTCTATTCATCACTAACAAACCTTGATCAGCAAGTTTACTCATCCCAATCTTACGTAAGGCTTTATCTACTTTTTGTAATTCTTCTGGAAGTAAGATTTTAACTAACTCGTTTTTATAAAAACCATCTGTTTTTGTTAAATTAACAACTTGCTTATCAATACCCTTATTAAGAGCTTCTTTTAGACCCGCAGCAATTTCTTGTTGCGATAAAGGCAGCGGTTTTAAAACTCCTGAAATGGTTGAGTTTACTTTTTCTTCAACTTTTTTTAGCAAATCATCTATTTGACCAAAACTTACAACTGGTACAAATAATAGTAAGAATAATGTTTTTTTCATCTCTAAGATCTTTTTTTCAAAGTTAAACAAAAGTCGTGCCTTAATTTCAAAATAGTATCGAATTAGTTTAATGTAAGTTCTTTTTTTCTTGTAAAATCAGTAACTTGCACCGCCGAAAAAAATTAACTACAAATGGAGCAAGTACAACCATATCAACCAAAAAACAAAGTTAGAATTGTAACTGCAGCGTCTTTATTTGACGGGCACGATGCAGCCATAAATATTATGCGAAGAATTATCCAAGCTACAGGGGTTGAGGTAATTCACTTAGGACACGATCGTAGTGTAGAAGAAGTAGTAAATACTGCTATTCAAGAAGATGCAAATGCAATCGCAATGACTTCGTACCAAGGTGGTCATAACGAATACTTTAAATATATGTATGATTTGCTAAAAGAAAAAGGAGCAGGTCATATCAAAATTTTTGGTGGAGGTGGAGGAGTAATCCTTCCTTCTGAAATTGAAGAATTACACGCTTACGGAATCACAAAAATTTATTCTCCAGATGATGGTCGTGCCTTAGGGTTACAAGGAATGATTAACGACCTTGTGCAAAAAGCGGATTTTCCAGTAGGCGATACACTTAATGGAGAAATCAATCATCTTGAAGAGAAAAATCCAACAGCAATTGCTCGTGTGATTTCTTCTGCGGAGAATTTCCCTGAAATTGCTAAAGAAACTTTAGATAAAATTCACACACAAAATGAAGCTTCATCTATTCCCGTTCTTGGTATCACTGGAACTGGAGGGGCAGGAAAATCGTCATTAGTGGACGAGTTAGTACGTCGTTTTTTAATCGATTTTCCAGAAAAAACCATCGGATTAATTTCTGTCGATCCTTCAAAACGTAAAACTGGTGGTGCTTTATTAGGAGACCGTATTCGTATGAATGCGATCAATAACCCACGTGTGTATATGCGTTCGTTGGCGACACGACAATCGAATTTGGCTTTGTCTAAATATGTTGCCGAAGCCATACAAGTGCTTAAAGCAGCTAAATACGATTTGATTATTCTGGAAACTTCGGGAATTGGTCAGTCGGATACGGAAATTTTAGATCATTCAGATGTTTCTTTATATGTTATGACACCTGAGTTTGGTGCGGCTACGCAATTGGAGAAAATCGATATGTTAGATTTCGCCGATTTAGTAGCTTTAAATAAATTTGACAAACGAGGTGCTTTAGATGCGATTCGCGATGTGAAAAAGCAATACCAACGCAATCATAATTTATGGGATGTAGATCCTGATAAAATGCCAGTTTTTGGTACAATCGCTTCACAATTTAATGATCCAGGGATGAATACGTTGTATAAGTCGATTATGGATAAAATTGTGGAAAAAACAGGAGCCGACCTAAAATCGACTTTTGAGATTACTCGTGAAATGAGCGAGAAAATCTACGTGATTCCGCCACATAGAACACGTTATTTATCTGAAATTGCTGAGAATAATCGTAAATATGACGAAGCCGCTTTATCACAAGTAGAAGTAGCGCAAAAGTTATACGGTATTTTCAAAACTATCGAATCGGTGAATGGTAATTTGCCACAAATCGATAAAGCTGGAATCATTGAATCTTCTTTGAAAATAAATGAAGGCAACAAAGATTTCTTAGGTTTATTAATCAAAGAATTCGATCGTGTAAAAATGAATTTAGACCCTTACAATTGGGAAATTATTCAAACGTGGGATGATAAAGTAAATAAATATAAAAATCCTATTTACGCTTTCAAAGTACGTGATAAGGTAATTGAAATCAAAACACACAGCGAGTCACTTTCCCATACGCAAATTCCAAAAGTAGCGCTTCCCAAATACCAAGCGTGGGGTGATATCTTAAAATGGAACTTACAAGAAAACGTACCGGGTGAATTCCCATTTGCGTCGGGATTATATCCGTTTAAGCGTGAGGGCGAAGATCCTACGCGTATGTTCGCGGGTGAGGGAGGTCCAGAAAGAACCAACCGCCGTTTCCATTATGTGTCCTTAGGAATGCCAGCTAAACGTTTATCAACCGCGTTTGACTCGGTTACTTTATACGGAAACGATCCAGACCACCGACCTGATATTTACGGTAAAATTGGTAATGCAGGGGTGTCTATTTGTTGTTTAGACGATGCTAAAAAATTATACTCTGGTTTCGATTTAAGTCATCCAGCCACTTCGGTGTCGATGACGATAAACGGACCAGCGCCTATGTTGTTAGGGTTCTTTATGAATGCTGCCATTGACCAAAACTGTGAAAAATACATTAAAGAAAATGGACTAGAAGCAGAAGTAGAGAAAAAATTCAAAGAAGTTTACGATGCTAAAGGTTTAGTAAGACCAAGTTACAACGGCGAATTACCTGAAGGTAACGACGGATTAGGGTTGATGCTTTTAGGACTAACAGGGGATCAAGTTTTACCAGCAGATATTTATCAAGACATCAAAGTAAAAACTTTAGCGCAAGTGCGTGGTACCGTTCAAGCCGATATTTTAAAAGAAGACCAAGCGCAAAATACCTGTATATTCTCGACCGAGTTTGCCTTACGTTTAATGGGTGACGTACAAGAATATTTTATCCAACAAAACGTTCGTAATTTCTACTCAGTTTCTATTTCAGGGTATCATATTGCCGAGGCAGGTGCGAATCCTATTACGCAGTTGGCTTTTACCTTAGCCAACGGATTTACGTATGTAGAATATTACCTAAGCCGAGGAATGAACATCAACGACTTTGGTCCTAACTTATCGTTCTTCTTCTCTAATGGTATCGATCCAGAATATGCGGTGATAGGACGTGTAGCACGTAAAATTTGGGCAAAAGCCTTAAAGAATAAATACGGTGCTAACGAAAGAGCGCAAATGTTGAAGTACCATATCCAAACTTCAGGACGTTCGTTACACGCACAAGAAATTGATTTTAACGATATCCGTACGACCTTACAAGCCTTATATGCGATTTATGATAACTGTAACTCGTTACATACCAATGCCTATGACGAAGCGATTACCACACCAACAGAAGAATCCGTTCGTCGTGCGATGGCGATCCAGTTGATTATTAATAAAGAATTAGGATTAGCGAAAAACGAAAACCCTATCCAAGGTTCGTTTATCATTGAAGAGTTAACCGATTTAGTAGAAGAAGCCGTATTAGCCGAGTTCGACCGAATCACCGAAAGAGGTGGGGTACTAGGGGCAATGGAAACGATGTACCAACGTTCGAAAATCCAAGAAGAATCACTGTATTACGAAACCTTGAAGCATACGGGCGAATTCCCTATCATTGGGGTAAATACTTTCTTAAGTTCTAAAGGATCGCCAACGGTAGTGCCAGCGGAAGTCATTCGTGCGACGGAAGAAGAAAAACAATTCCAGATTAAAACCCTAGAAAACCTACATACAGCCAAAGCCAAAGAAGTAGAAGGACAAATCGCGATCATTCAAGAAGCCGCGATCCAAAACCACAACATCTTTGAGAAATTAATGGATGCTGCTAAGGTGTGTTCGTTAGGACAAATTACTAGTGCGTTGTTTGAAGTGGGTGGGCAGTATAGAAGGAATATGTAAGCAGAGAGCCAAAATATTTGAAAAAGATTTTGTGCGAATCGCTTACACTGAGCCTGTCGAAGTGTCTCAGGATGCATCTGAAACGAGGCGGAAGCCGAAGTTGAAGATTGCATATCGCTTATGCTGAGCTTGTCGAAGCATCTCAGAGAGCCAAAATCTTTGGAAAAGATTTCTTGTGAGTCACTTATACTGAGTTTGTCTAAGCTTCTTTCTAGAATTGAAAGTATAAAATTTAAAAACCTAAAGACTTTAAAGTTTTTAGGTTTTTGTAATAAGTTTATATTTGTTTAGGAATATATTTATAGTTTTAATATTTAAAATCAATATTATGCTTCACTTTCAAGACCCATTTTTTTCTGACTCATATACGCTCCACGAAGCATTAATTCAATCTTGCTCAACTTCAATAAAAGGAAAAGGAGCATATGCTTTTGCAACTAAAAGTGGAATTGAGATATTATTAAAAGATAGTGTGTTTGAATCACTTTTGGACAGAGGGGAATACTCCTTAATTGTCGGCATTGACGAAATAACAAACCTTGCAAGTTTGGAAACACTAAATGAAATAAAAGAAGCCAAACCAAATTTGACTGTTAAAGCATTTGACCACAATAATAGAGGTTCTTTATTTCATCCAAAATTGAGTTACTTTAAAAACCAAGACGAATCAGGAGTTTTAATAGTCGGTTCGGGTAATTTGACTTTGGGCGGGTTAAGGAGAAATCGAGAAGCTTTCAGTCTTTTACAATTATCAGTTGATGAATTGACTCGGATTGAGCAGTATTGGAACGCTTGGATATTGCAATCAAATGAACTTTTAAAAGATATTGATAATGCTGATGTGATTAGAAAGGTAACAGATAATCAATATATTAGAAGAACTCGAATTAGACGACCTGACGAAGAAGCAGCTATTGAAGAAGAAATTCCAGTTGTCGAATTAGACGATATTGAAACTTTTCATCAAGATGGTTGGCAATTTTACCCAGACAGTGAAGTTCTGATTGCTGAAATTCCTCAAAGTGGTAATAGATGGAAGCAAGCTAATTTTGGTATTGAAACATTCACAAACTTTTTTGGAGCTACTCCAGGAGACAACAGTCAAAGGGTTCTTCTAAGAAACATCAATGATAATTTAACCTTATCTGAAATTGAAGTAAGACAGAGTGTTACTGTTGCAAGTCGTAATTACAGATTTGAGTTGAATGCAGCTAGTGGATTACCTTATCCAAACAATGGTAAACCTATAGGTGTTTTTGTGAAAGTAACCACAAGAATGTTTTTATATCATATTTACTTACCTGGTCAACCTTTACATTCAGAGCTAAATGAATGGCTTCAAACAAATTGGTCAGGTGGGAGAAGAATCGATGTAATGAAAAGAATAACAAGAAGAGTTAGCGAAATTAATGACATTATTAGACCATCAGTATTTAGCAGATACTTGGTTCAGATTTAATAAAAATGGAAGTAGCAGAAAAAAAATTAGATAAAAGTAAAGTTTTAAAAAGACCTAATTCATTTAGGACAATTCACTACTTGGGCAGCAAACTGAGAGTTCTAGAGTTTATTAAACAAGTTATTGATGAACTAGACCCTGAAAAAAATGGCATTTGTGATTTGTTTTCAGGAACCGGTTCAGTAAGCCTGCATTTTTCTTCTGAAAGAAAAGTTGTCTCGGTTGATATTCAGAATTATTCAAGTGTCATATGTTCAGCACTTTTAAACCCAATTTCAGATGAAATTACTCACACCTTCACTAAAAGTTTGCAAAGTTCTAAATTTTTCAATGAATACCTGAACATATTCCAACCAATGATTTCTTTGGAGGATTCTCTTGTAAATGGGAAATTAAGTTCAAATCTCGAAACTGTATGTAATTTTTTGGAGAACTCTTCTCTTTATGCATATTTATCAGATGAAAGGAATGATGATTTGTTTCCAGAGCTAAAAGAAGCATTTAAAAAAATAGAAATCAATCTAAAAAGCCATAAGAACAATTTATTCATTGCAACAAAATATTTTGGTGGAGTTTATTTTTCATTCAAGCAATCTGTAATGATTGATGCTATAATTTCCGAGATTGAAAATTCAAACCCAAAATACCATACCTTTTTACTCGCTGCATTACTAAGCACGGCAAGTGATATTGTAAATACTGTTGGAAAGCAATTTGCTCAACCAATAAGACCACGAAATAAAGACGGGCAACCCAAAAAAGGAATATTAAAACAGCTAAGAAAAGATAGAAATATTGATGTTCTATTTCTTTACAATCAATGGCTGAACAAGTATTTGAGCAACCGACATACAGGTTTTAATCACCAAATTATACAATGTGATTACAGAGAAGCCCTCAAAAATCTAGATGAAAATGTTAGAGTAATTTATGCTGACCCACCATATACAAGAGATCATTATAGCCGTTTTTATCACGGCTTAGAAACTTTAAGTTTAAGAGACTTTCCAAAAATTTCTAAGACCAAAATTGGTGGCAAAGAAAAACTAAGCAGAGGTCTTTATCGCGAAGAGCGCGAACAGTCAGATTTCTGTATACGTTCAAAAGCTCCAAAAGCTTTTGATGAACTTTTCAAACTAGTGTCAGAGAAAAATAGAATTTTAATATTGTCATATTCTCCATTTGATAAGTCAAAAGGAGCACATCCAAGATGTGTTGAAATAGAATTGTTAGAAAAAATGGCCAAAACCTATTTTGACTTAGTTGAGATTCGTTCGGTTGGAAGATTTTCACACAGTAAATTAAATAGAAGTGATTTACACTTAGAAGCTGATGATTCAGCAGAGGTTTTAATAATTTGCCAAAATAGATGAAAGAATTGAAATTAATTAAAGTCCTTTCTTCTCAAACTCCACAAAAAGAAACGAGAAAAATAATTCAAGGTGAAAACCTTGATGTGTTAGACCTGCTAGCTAAAGACTACACAGATAAAGTAAAGTGCATTTATATTGACCCTCCATACAATAACGGAGAAAATTATACTCATTATGACGATTCAGTCCACGAAGAATGGATAGTTGAAATAAAGAAAAGACTCAGAAAATTAAAGCCATTATTAACTCCTGATGGCAGTATTTGGATTTCTATTGATGATTCTGAAGTTCATTATCTCAAAGTTGCAGCAGATGAAATCTTTGATAGGAACAATTTCGTTACAACAATAATTTGGCAACAAAGAACAACTAGAGAAAACAGGAAGATGTTTTCAAATAATCACGAGTATATTCTTGTCTATGCAAAAAATAAGCCCTTGTTTGCAAAATCAATTAACAAACTAAAGGGTAATGGAGAACAGATTGCTAGGTATAAAAATCCTGATAATGACAAAAGAGGCCCTTGGCAATCTGTATCATTAAATGTGCAAGCAGGTCACGCAGTAAAATCTCAATTTTATGAATTAGTAAGTCCTAAAGGCAAAAAACATAATCCACCAAAAGGTAGATGTTGGGTTTACAATAAAGAGAAAATGAATGACCTAATTAAAGACGGAAGAATTTGGTTTGGACTAGAAGGTAATGGAGTTCCTAGACTTAAAAAATTTCTATCTGAGTCTGAATTAAAAATTACTCCTGACACTCTTTGGCTTGGAAGCGATGTTGGGACAAATAAAGAGGCTAAAAAGCACTTAATAAAATTATTTCCGGACAAAGAAGTATTTGATACCCCAAAGCCTGAAAGACTATTAAAAAGAATTTTCGATATAGCAACAAATGAAAATGATTTGATTTTAGACGCTTATGTTGGAGCAGGTTCAACAATTGCTGTTGCTCATAAAATGAAAAGACAATATATCGGTATTGACAAAGGGGAGCATATTATTGACTATGTTGTAGAACGACAAAGACTAGTTTTAAAAGGTAAAAGTTTAGGAATCTTAGAAAGAGAATCAGACAAAAATGAAGGATTTGAATTTTATAAATTAAATAATCTTTAAACATTTCATTTTATCCCCTCAATCCTCTTCAATAACCTCTTACGTTTAGCTATAAATTCGGTATGAATAGGCAGGTAATCAGTATATTCCTTTTCAGTCATACGATGTGAATCGTTTCGGGCGATGTGATAGGTTTTAGCTAGTTCGCTCCAATAATAATGAAAACCCACGTTCTTAAAATCTTGATTTTGAGCTTCTTTATTGAAAGAAGTGATGTTGCGTATTCTGGAGTGTGTAAAGTGTACTGCATTATCAATTTCTAAATAATTTTCAGAGTTCAAGTAGTCATTTAGCGTATCAATAACAAGCAAACAATCAAAAACTCTCACGCAAGGTTCTATGAATAAACGAATATAACTTGGATCGGTTGTATTGATAGCTGCTTTCATCAAACTAGTAAAAATGTCTTTATCAAAAGATGCAACAGTTTGTATATATGCAGCAGCAAACCATTTTTTGTTAGGGTCTTCAAGTAATTGTATTAGTAAAGGTTTGTCAGTTTCGCTAAAATCCAAATGATGTTTTCGTAAGGCTACAAATTGCGAAATTAATGCTTCGTCAAATAAACATTGAAAGTAATCTGTGGTCGTATAGTTTTCGTATATGGTTTTTAGGGTCATTCTTTATTTTTAGAGAATTGCTGCGTGAGAGTAAATATAATGATGAATATAAAAAACAGAGAACCGAAGTCCCCTGCTTTATAAACAAATTAAAAAATAAAATATAGACGAGGATAAATTTTCAAAAATCATACCAAAAAAGTTCGTCAAAAAACAATATTCAACAAACAGAAGGTCATTCACTTTTAAAAATATTTTAAAAATTTTGAATGAATAACCACTCCCGATAGGTGCTAACGAGAGCGCAGATTTATAGCGTTTTTCTAGTAAATAAATTCTAAATCAACCTCTTTGAACTTTAAATAAATATCAATTTTATTTTTTATAGGTTATTTTAATCTATACTTCTTAGCTGTTTTTTTAAAGAGAATACGCTTTTAGTTAGATTTTAAATCAACCTTGAAAAAAAATAATTTTTTTTGTAACAATTCAATTGTTAGAGAATCAAAAGGAAAAATTAAAAATTAGCAAGATGAAAAAAATAATTATTACCATTGTTTTAACAATTGTATCTTTTGTAACAAATGCGCAAAATAATCCTTCGTTTGAAGTGAAAGTTGTAGGTAAGGGACAGCCTATGATTTTAATTCCTGGTTATTCTTGTAATGGTGAAGTATGGAATGAAACAGTAGCTCAATTTAAAAATCAATATGAATTTCATATTTTGACATTAGCTGGTTTTGGCGGAGCAAAACCTATTCAAACTGAAAATATTCTTCAAACAATAAAAGAAGATATTGCAAAATATGTATTGGACAAGAAATTAAAGAAACCAATGTTGATGGGGCATAGTCTGGGGGCATTTATGACCCTTTGGTTAGAGGCAGATTATCCTACTTTATTCGGAAAAGGAATTTGTGTTGATGGTGTGCCATTTATTTCGGCTTTGTTAAAACCTGAAACAAAAGTGGCAGACATAAAGGATAGTCCAATGTATAATAAAGAGGCTGTGGTAAATAATTTTAAAAATTTACCTAATGAGGGTTATATTGAAAATATGACTAAAATGATGGGAAGTCAAGTGGCAGATGTTAACCGTGCAAAAACTATTGCAGTATGGAGTTTTAACAGTGATAGAGTTACTCTAGGAAGTACGATTGTAGAAATGGCATTGACCGATTTGCGTGACAAAATTGCCACTATACAGCAGCCAATTCTGGTTTTAGTTAGTGGTTTTGGAAGAAATGAAAAATCTTTACAAGATTTTGAAAATCAGTTTGCTAAAATTTCTAATAAGACTATAAAAACAGTACCTAATGCAAAACATTTCATTATGTATGATGCCCCTGAGTGGTTTTATAATGAAATTACCGTATTTTTAAATTCAAAAGCATAAGAATTAATGTCAAATCTTTTAGAAAATCAGTTTAAGGAAATATACCGAGATTATTATACTAAAGTGCAACGATTGTGTTTAGGATATACTGGTGATTCTGAAATGGCTGATGATTTAGTACAGGAAGTTTTTATTAAAGTTTGGGAAAATTTATCCAAGTTTAGGGGAGAGTCGCAAGTCAGTACTTGGATTTATCGAATTACAGTAAATACTTGTCTTTTAAGTCTAAAAAAAGCAAGAAGAGAAAATACAGTAGGCTTGGATGATAAAAATGGTAAAATCCTTGATGAAGTTCAGGATAAAGAAAATCAAATTCAACTTTTGCATAAATGTATAGGCGAGCTGAATGAAACTGACAGATTGATTATTACTTTATTGTTAGAAGAAGTCCCTTATAATGAAATAGCTGAAGTAACTTCTATAAGCGAAGGTAATTTAAGAGTAAAAATTCATCGTATAAAGCAACAATTAAGCATTATTTATTCAAAATATGAAAGACTTTGATAGTTTAAAAAACATATGGAAACAGCAGGAAGTAAAACCACCTGCAGATGTAGAGGCTTTAGTTTCTAAAGCTAAAAGAATAAGAAGAGAATACAGTTCAAAAATAATGGTTAAGATTTTAGCTTTATCCTTATCAGTTGTGACACTAATTTGGCTTTTCTTTACTATAAAATTTGAGTCAGTATTCACCTATATTGGAATGGGTTTAATGTCTGTCACCATAGTGAGTTTTATTTTTTTAAGCTTGTGGCATTTTATGTTTTTCAATAATATAGATTTTACCGAAAACCCTACAAATACTCTCAAAAAACTTGAAAAAGTGTATTCGTTTCAAAAACTGTTAAAAACAAAATTGTTTTTTATTTATGCGGTAGTACTCAGTATTGGTTTAGGTATGTATTTTATTGAGGCAACAGCAAGTTTTTCTTTAGCGGTTAAATTATCTGTTTATGGATCAACGTTTCTTTGGTTTTTGGTATCTTATTTTTACATAGGAAAAAGACAAGCAGCTAAAGAAGAAAAAAGATTGCAGATTATTATAGATGCTATAAGACAGATGGAGGTAGAGATGAGTGGTGATGAATGTCTAGGTATAAAATAGTATCCAGTAAATATTTTCATTCTTTTTTCAGAGTCAAATAAAAAAAGGAAACCTCACAAGAGATTTCCTTTTTTAGTTTAGAAATAGAAAGTTATCTAATTCTTAATTACATTTTTAAATAAGTACTTCTGTTCTTTTGTTTTGAAAGCAACAATATAAGTACCATTAGGCAAATGACTACAGTTAACTTTTCCATTGTTTTCTATGTTGGAATGAAAAATTCTTTTAGCATTCAAGTCATATATTTCTACAGAAACAATATCTAATTTACTGTTTATAGTCAAATATTCTGTTACAGGATTTGGGAAAATGGTTACTAGATTATTTTCTTTAATAATTTCATTCTCATTTAAACCTAGAAGAGTTACAAGATGGTTAATATAATAATTCTGTAACTTTTGAATCCAGAAATGATCGTCTGTAAGTGTTGATCCTACTGCTCCAATACCATCTGTGCTATCGCCTACACCTGCCCCCATTAAGATTAATCTTGTGCCATTGTCAGCTACTTCTTGGAAGTGGTTTCCAAAAGTAATTTGTTTTGTAGCAGCGTTAACAGTTAGTTTAGAGTCGTTATGCGCATTGTTTGAAAAATAACTAAAACGAGCATTATCACTTGAAAAATTTACTGTATCTCCAAAGAAAAATGTAGAAGCAGAATCTTCATAATGTTTAGAAGTGTTATTTAAGGTTTGAAAATTAGTAGAGGTATATTCGTTTACTGTTGTAGATCCATTAATATGACCAACAGGGATTTGCCATAAAATAACGTGTTTTCCTGAGGCTGTTTTCAGTTCATTTACAAAAGCAAGATAGTTGATCCAGTGGTCGTTATTCCAAAACCAAGTATAAGAACCAGGATCAGCAGGATTGCTACTTGAAGGTGCACCCATAGCATCTAAGCCATATTTGTCTATAGAAATAAAATCGGCATTGTTGGTCATAATTCCCATATTGTTTCCATATTGAAAAATATCTCTAGCGGTTTGTTTGATTAGATTTAACTTAGTAGTAAAATCACCACTATCAGTTTCTCTGATAATACCTCTAATACCCGCTACTCCAGGTTTAGCCCAAAGATTTAATTGCCAACCAAATTCCATATTAAGATTGTCACTTGTTCTTTTATCGTTAAAAGCTTTGTTTATTCTTTCTACTAATGTTCTTAGTGTACCCGCATTATTTGCAATAGTACTTGCACCAACTGAAGTAGGAGAAGTAGTAGGTTCATTATTTTGCTGCATATATCCTAAAAAGTCAGGTTCTAAAATCACACCAAAAAATTCGTCCCCTATTTCGCTTTTTACATCGTTTAAGAATAATTGTAAATTACTGAAATAAGCATTCATATAATCTGTGTTTCTAATATGTTCAAGATCTGTAGTATATGATTCGCCTCCGTCAGGAATATTGTAAAATATGAAGTAAGGAATTAAACCCATTTTTAGGGAGTTTTTAGCAAATTTTTTAGCTCTGTCGGGTTGCCAAGTATTCCAACCTATAAGCGGACCTCCGTTTATATAGATGTAACGAACATCCATTCGATTGTTTTTAAGTAGATTAGTATTGTTCATTCCGTTGTTGTAGAAATCTACATCATCGTTTATATCTTCAGATACAGAACCTACAGCAACATAATTAGGATATCTAGGTACTGAGCCATCTGCATTATCTATTCGTAATCCAACATAATACTTGTTTCCATCTGTGGTAGTAATTTCAAGTCCAGTTCTACCTGTTCTTGTAGAGGTAAATGAAATTTGGTTAGCGCTAATGGTATGAGTACATATACCTGGGTCTCTTTTAAGAATACTTGCAATAGGTTTGTCAAAAACAAAAGATTTTGTTACCCCGTGAATCATTTTTATTTGATTTGGTAAAGTAGCAAAGTTTATGTTCTGAATTGCTGGATTATTTATTGTTACAGATATTGTTTTAGAATTACTAGTCCCTCTGTTATCGGTTGCTATTACTTTTATAGTATTTGTACCATAGTTTGCAGGTGTCCAATTATAAGAATAATTGTTGCCAGCTAAAGGGGTGATATTTGTAGTTGTGTTAGCGGTTACATCAACAAATTGGATAGAGGTAATTGTGTTGCCTGTATCTGGTGTAGCAGTAAAATTACAGTTAATAGGGCTAAAGGTCAATTGGTTAAAAATGCTACCAGAGGTGGGAGTAGTAATGTTAACTGTGGGCGGTTGCGATAAAGCAATTTTTATCGTTCTATTCACTTCTGTGATAACTCCAACAGAATTTATACTTTTATAAATTAAATCATAGTCTCCGTAAGAAGTGGGTGTCCAGTTATAAGAAAGGTTGTTGCCGCTCACAGTCATATCATATTCTTGATAAGTTGACGATTGTACAGGTTTAATCTTAATTTTATTAGTTGTATTAGAAAAACCGTGATTGTCAAACGTGCAGTTTAATGTTAATGCTGTCAGCGAAGGTTGGATAATAACAAAGCCGTCAGCATATTGCGGAGTAAGTGTAACAGGAATAATACAAATACCAAGGAATTCATATGCATCACTAGTGTCTGGAGCAATATTTCCTGCTATCCAATACTTGGCTTTGTAAACTCCATAGTTATAATTAACCAAGTCGTTAGTATTGTAATTAGGTGTAGTACTTACCCAACTGTTTACACTTTGACAATTTGTGTAGGCTAATGTAGGATTGGATGTAATTAAACTTTCATTGCAACTTCCTATATTGAGCCAGGTTGCATTTAATCCAGGTGTGACAGCATTATTCCAAGCGGTGCTTTTATAAACTGTAGAATTGTACTTAACATAGGAGTTTGCTTGGTAGTCTCTATTGTTGTACCATTGAGGGATTCCACAATTTGCACCTAGTTGGGCAAGAAGTAAATTTGAGTAGATTGTCAAAAATACAATCAGTAATGTTTGTTTTCTCATTCTTATTTATATTTAGTTTTTTTGTTTATCTTGTTAACAAATGTAATTTTAAAGTAGTCTTGTGAAAATAAATTAAACTAATGGGTTTTAATTTTAAACCAACGACAAAGCAAGTACTTTTTAAATGAGACATTTCTTGTTAATTTGATTTGTTTTTTATTCTAAAAAAATTAGGTTGTCTAATCATAAATTTCCCTTTTTGTACTTCTTTAGCAAGAAAAAAGTATAAAATATAATATCAATGTTATACATTGCGTTTTAATTTTTAATTTTAAAAAAAGGATAACGAATATAATTATGAAATATTACCTTTTACTGATACTTTTTTCGCTAAATTTTTTTGCACAAGAAGTAAAATTTGAAAAACCTAATTTTGAATCTATAAAAAAAGAAATCTCAACTAAAGATTCAGAATTTTTTTACCCTAAATTATTAGAACGATTAAGTAAAAAAGATGAAACTTTAAAACCTAACGATTTTAAGCATCTTTATTTTGGCTATTTTTTTCAAAAGAATTTTAGTCTTAGTTCACACTCAGAAAATGATGAAAAACTGAAACTTTATTACAGCAAAGAAAAAATAGATGAAAAAGATTATCCTATAATAATCGATTTAATTAGCCAAGATTTGAAAAAATACCCTTTCGATTTAAGAAAGATGAACTTTTTAGCTTATGCCTATCATCTTAGTGGTAATGAGACTGAAGCTAAAAGAATTAGTTTTATTTTTCATGGATTTATTGATGTTATTTTATCTACAGGTGATGGTAAAACTTGCGAAACAGGATTTGTTGTAAATGATATAGGGCACGAATATGTGTTGATGCATCTTTTTCAATTGGAAAGCAAATCCCAAGGGTTAACAGGAAACTGTGATTATCATAAATTTGAGAAAGGAAAATATAAAGTAGATGGTTTGTATTTCTATATTGAGAAAATACTCGAAAAGGAAACAGAAATGTTTTCCGGGAAATAGTTTTTCAAATAAAACTTTTTAGAGAACTTATCTGATTTAGATATTATTTATAGTGTCGAAGAAATCCCTATTGTTAGGGATTTTTTTGTTAATTTTAAGAAATAAATTAGCTAAAAAATTAAAACTATGGATACGTATCAATCAACAGGGAAAATTAAACAAAATGGAATAATAGTTTCGGTTCAAATCAAGACTTTTTTACCTCAATTATTGAAAGGAGGTCAATATTCGTATGTGAATTTCTATAATATATCAAATGATTCTATGTTTGGATTATTAGGGATTTTGAAAATTTCAGGCGAACCTAATACAGATTTAAATAAATATAAATCAGTAAATGAATTAGTTCAAGTAAATCCTAAAGATTTGGAATTAAATAATCTGAAGCCTATAGGTGATGGTAAAGATTTTGCAACTATAAAAAAAGGAGAATTAATTCATTTCATCTGCTTTCACGATGACCAATTTGCAGGAACCGACTCACAACTGGAGGATTTTCAAATGAGTCTTCCTAAGATACCTATATTCAGAGAACCTAAAGTAGGTAATGGAGGTATTTTAACTTTCGATGAAATTTAAAATGCTATTTTTAAGCAAGATAAAATTTATTCTAGCAACAATTTTTATTGTTGCTTTTTCTTATGCTCAAAACATACAATTAAGAGCGTTAGAGTCATCTATATCCAATAATCAAATCGAAAATGCGAATACAATTATTAGCAAGCTTCAAACAAAAAAGCTATCAGAAATTGAACAAGCCCAATTATACTATTTAAAAGCGAATTTGTATAAATCCGAAAATAAAGACGATTTGTCTTATGAAAACTATTTAACTTCAAAAAAATACTTTCAAAAATTGGATAGTATTGATAAAGTAGCTCAAATTGATATAGAATTAGTTTCTCTATTGGTCGCAATCAATAAAAATACAATCGATTATAATCTGTATGTGAATGAGTTTTTGGAGTACGCTAAGCACAATCAGAAACCTGCATTTTTATCCAAAGCATATATGCAATTAGGAAAAACGTTTTACAACACCAATCCTAATTTAGCGATTACTTATTTTAAGAAAGCATATCGAACCAATGCAAAAACATCGGATAGAATTTTTGGAGCACGAATTCTACAAAACACAGGAGCTACTTATGCATCAGACCAAATGATGAAACTTGATTCGGCATTACTTATGTATCAAAAAGCACTTAGTATCTATAAAACGCAGCTCACATTAGTAAATAAAGAAGAGATTCAAGGTTATATTTTTGATATATATACGAATATAGGGGTAGCTTTAACAAAAAAGAAAAATTATACTGCGGCTATTACTAATTTTTTAAAAGCAGATTCTATACCTTCATTTATTTATAAGAATAAAAGAAAAGAAGCATTATATGGTTTTTTATCTGAAACCTACCGTCTTTCAGGAGATTATAAGAAAGCTTTAGAATTTACAGATAAACAAAAAGTTTATCAGGATATCCTAGATGAAAATGAGTTGAATAAGGCTATTAGAGACATTGATGTTAAATATAAAACAGAAGAAAAAGAAATTGAAAATCAGAGTTTAAAAGAAAAACTTTTTAAAAATACTTTGGCACTTAAAATTACATTTTTAGTAATTGTTTTATTGTTGTTTTTGGCTTTTATGATTTTTAAAAATGCAACTAAAAAACGAAAAATTATCGAACAACAAAGAAAAATTGAAGTTGCCGAATTAGAAAATAAATTGAAAGACCAAGAACTTTTGCAAATAGATAAAATGATTGAAGGGCAAGAGAAAGAGCGTCAAAGAATTGCAGAAGAATTACACGATCAAATAGGTAATTTATTAACTACCTTAAAAATGAATTTACACGTACTTAAAAATGATCCTAACACATCTTTATTTGAAAAGACAGATCAAATTATTGATGAGACATATAAAGAAGTTCGAAATATAGCCCATTTGAATAATACAGGTGTAATAGGAAATAATGGGCTTTATCAAGCAGTAAATCAAATTGCTGAGAAAATGTCTGTGAGAAGGAAAATCAATTTTCAGGTTATTCCTTTTGGTTTAGATAAACCTATTGATAATGGGATAGAAATATTACTTTTTAGAACCATTCAAGAGTTGTGTACAAACATTTTGAAATATGCCGAAGCTACTGAAGTGATGATTTATCTAAATCAGTATGACGATTCAGAAATCAATGTAATAGTAGAAGATAATGGAAAAGGTTTTGAGGTAGGATTATTGAAAACAACCAAGGGGATAGGCTTAAAAAATATTGAAAGAAGGATTGAACAACGAAATGGAACATTTTCTATCGATACCGCCACAGGAAGAGGAACATCTATAATTATAAACTTACCATTATGATACGAATTGTTATAGCAGAAGACCATCAGTCAGTTATAGATGGAATAAAATTAGCATTTGAATATGAAGAAGGGATTACCGTTGTAGGTGAAGCTCAAGACGGCGAAGTATTGTTGGATATTGTAGAGAAAAAACAACCCGAAATTGTTATTACCGATATTCGTATGCCTAAATGTGACGGAATTACAGCTACAAAAAAAATAAAAAAGCTATTCCCTAATATTCAGGTTATTGCTTTTAGTATGTTTGATCAAAAAGAAGCAATAGATCAGATGAAAGAAGCTGGTGCATCTGGATATGTAATGAAAAATTCTTCATTAAAGAAATTGGTTGAAGCAATTCAAGAAGTGTCAAAAAAACATTATTTCTTTGATGATGCCATTACAACTAAAGATTTAGTGACAAAAGAAGAAATTATTTTAAGTTCGAGAGAAAAAGAAATTTTACGATTGATAGGAGAAGGCAAAACGTCCCAACAAATAGCAGATGAGTTGTTTATTGGTAAAAGCACTGTAGATACACATAGAAAGAACATTTTGAAGAAAATGAATATTTACGGTAAAACTGATTTGATTCGGTTCGCAGTCGAAAGAAAATATGATTTTTAAGAAGTTTTAAATAAGTATAAAATCCCCATTGTTGGGGATTTTTTTTTGCTTTTAATGGAGGAACTTTACATAGATGTTAATCACAAAAAGACATGTCAATGATTATCAAAAATTGCAAATGGAGTCCAGAAACCATTAAAACGGGGCGAAACCGAAAAGCCATATGAGTAGGGTGAATGTGTTTAACTTTAAAAATTAATAAAATGTCAGGAAAAATAATAAAAACACCCATTGTAGGTGGTATTGAAGCTGTCGAACGAGAAATTAAGTTAAAAGGTTTGAGTGGGGATAATTTAAATTCATATTTAGCTGATGTTGCCCCTTTAGGTATGGCGAAGAACTGTCATAAAGAAGAAGAAACTTATATAAATAGTAAGGGAGAAGTATGTACACGTTGGCGTATTGTTTGTGAAGGAGCCCCCGAACCAGGAAATTGGAGGGATAATAATGATTGTAGTTAATTCCTTTACAAATCATTTAAAGCTCAAAAATTTAAATTTAGTATCTGAAAGCTACCTTATGAAAATATGAGGTGGCTTTTATTCATTTCAAACAGATCTAGTTTATTCACATAAGATATTTTGTTCGAAAAAAATATCATTATTACATATTCACATTAATTTGTTAAAAGGATTAGAAGTTTATAGTTAAAATCCCCATTGTTGGGGATTTTTTTTGGGTTTTAAAGGAGGAACTTTACATAGATGTTAATCAAAAATAGCATATCAACGATTATCAAAAAATGCAAATGGAGTCCAGAAACCATTAAAACGGGGCGAAACCGAAAAGCCTTATGAGTAGGATAAGAATTAAATTTTAAAAAAATGACAAGAAAAAAGTATGTTGGACAAACAGATGGTACAATCAATAGCCAACCTTATGAATCAGAAACTATAATGGAGATGTTTGAAAACGGGAACTTGGAAGGTGATATTATAGTTAGAAAATTACCTTCGGGATTTAATTTAGCAATTTTATCTTTGAGTAATTCATCACAAAAAATCGCAGCACTTTCACGTTCTGATGATGGTAATCCTAATATTTATGAATACCTTGATGGTAACGGTACTATTATTTCAAGTAGAATATATACCTACCCAGATTATCCAGACGCCTCGATTTCTCAGATTGGAAAAGCAATATTATCAAAAGAAGGAATAGAATATAAAAATACTATAAACGGTTTTACAGGTAGTCTTCCTACTGATATTATAGAAATAAAACCATACTTTCAGGAGGTAACTAAAAGAAAAGAAGGAGGACTTCAATTGAGAGCAAGCACCATTATTGTAAGTGAAAGTTTAGGTGAAATTAAAACAGAAATTATTGGTACTTATACTTTTGAGGGAGAAAATGAATTTCCATATCAGTATTACATAGAACACAGTCCGACTTTCTCGATCGAAGGAGAAAATCATTTTAGGTCAAATAATTTTTTTGAAGGCGAAATGATTATTAAAATGAAACAGTCTGTAATAAGTAAAAAAAGATAAAATGATAAATTTTGAAGGTAAATTGTAGAAATTTTTTTATAATCTTATAGCTACTCAAAATTTACCTAAAAAGCAAAAACAAAAAGAACATATAAAAGCTAAGGTTTCATTGTAGATTCTTGAAATCCAATGAAATCTTAGTTGTTGTATGCAATTGATGGATTAAATGCCAAAAAATATTAAGAAAGTCTTATAGTAGATTTGAATTTGAGGATTTTATGGAAAAAGGTAAATTTTGCAGTAATCTTTGTAAGATAAAAAAATAGCAGGTTTGGTCAGTATTCAAACGATATTAGGGTGTATGAGGTTCTAAAAAATGAAAATCTAAGTAAATCTAAATCGGAGAGTTCAATGCGAAGATAAAAGTTGTGATATTGAGTTGAAGTTGAAAAAAAATTTCGTAATAAAAGATTTAAATAGAAGTTTTGAAATATTATTGTTTTGTTGAAAAATATTATGATTGGAAGTTTTTTTGAGTATATAAAATATCTTTGCATAAAATTTTGTTTGAATACAAATGGCAATAGAAACCCACCCCAACTGGTTTTATGATTTTTCTCCAATGAGAACTTTGATCTTAGGGAGTTTTCCTCCACATCAAAGCAAGCATTCTTTTCCATTTTATTATCCTAATAAGCAAAATAGATTTTGGAAAGTAATGTCGGCAATTTCAGGAATCGAATTGTTGAATAATCTCTCTGATATAGATAACGCAATTGAAGAACGTAAATCTATAATGAGAAAACTCAATTTAGGGATTCATGATGTGGCTTTAAAAATAAGAAGAAAAAACAATAGTTCTTTAGATTCTAATATTGAAATTGTGGAGTTTCAAGACATCATTTCAATAGTAAATAATCATCCAGAGTTAGAGCAAATTTTGCTTCTTGGTTTCTCAGCTAAAAATAACGCCGCACAAAATTTTATTAAGTACATTGAAAAGCAAAAACTACTTTCAAAGTTTCCTATTGATTTTAAAATAACATCTGAAAGTAGTTTTTTTATCTACATACAAAATCGAGAAATAAAATGTGTGATTCTTAATTCTACATCTTCTGCTAGTAGAATTACATTAAATGAACTTCTAATTCAGTTTTCAAAATATATTTAGGTTAATATATTGTTATTAAATTGATTTGATGATTTTTATCATAGTAAAGGTTTTGAGATTGTTCTAAATTAGTTTCAAATTAAAATCACTATTACTATGAAATCGCCATTAACAACAAGTTTGCGCAAGCAAACACCAATGATTAAAAAGGCGATACCATATGTTACCGCTGAAAAATAAATTTTAAACATATGAAATCCCCATTAACAACAAGTTTGTTGCAAACAAACACCAATGATTAAAAAGGGATACCATATGTTGCCTATAACAATTAAATTTTAAACATATGAAAACAATCCTTGTTCCTACCGATTTTTCTGAAGTAGCAAATAATGCTGCACTTTTTGCTTTCAAATTAGCAAAGAAAAGTAATGCTCGCGTAATATTATTACACACATACAATTTGCCATTCACAAGTGGGCAAATGATGAATTTTGATCCTACTGTATTGTATGAGAATATTGATTTAAATGAATTTGAGCTTTTCAAAGAGAATAACCAGATATTGTATAAACTAGCAGAAGAGAGAAATATTCAGATAAATGAAATGTATCACAAGTTAGTATTAGGTGAGCTTATTACTACTATAAAGGAATGTATAAAAGTAGATAATGTAGATTTTGTGGTTATGGGAACCTCTGGTGGCGATGATTGGTTTTCAAAAATTTTAGGAACAAATACTGATTCTGTTATTACGTCACTTCAAGTACCTACATTAATTATTCCAAAAGATTTTCAAGACGATGAACTAGAAACAATAGGATTTACCACACGATTTAGAGATAAAGATAAACCCGCACTTATTAAAACTATAGATTTTGCAAAGAAATTAGGGCTTAGTGTAAAAGGTTTATATTCTCAAGAAGAAGAATCAGAGAGTGAAACAACTTTGATAGCAAGCTGGAAAGAAGAATTTGAATCTAGTAATGTTGATTTTGTTGTTACACCAAGTAATAATGATGTACTAAATGCAATACAATTTTTTATTACTCATTATTCGATAGATATTTTAGTGATGGTTAGCTATAAAAGAGATTTTTTTACAGAGCTTTTTACTCAAAGATTCACACAAAAAGTCTCACATAATATAGCAATACCACTTTTAGTACTGCACGAATGATTAGAGGAGTTTTACTCCTCTAAATCTTTTTCACCACCCATTTTTAGAGAAACTAGAATACCTACTAGTAAGGAAACTGCTATAAAACCTAATGAAACCCATTCAGGGAAATATTCAGGATAATGATGTGAAAGAATCATTTTTATCCCCACAAAAGTCAAAATAGCAATTAAGCTATATTCTAAGTAATTGAATTTCTCAAGCATATTAGCTAAAAAGAAATACATAGAACGTAAACCCAGAATAGCAAAAATATTAGAACTAAAAACTAAAAAAGGATCCGAAGTAATGGCTAAAATAGCAGGAACACTATCTAAAGCAAAAACCACATCCATTACTTCTATAACCATCAAGGCGACAAATAAAGGTGTGGCAAATCTTTTTCTGTCTATTGTTAAAAAGAATTTTTGGTCATTAATTTCTTGAGATATTGGAAAAATTTTACTCACTAGCTTATAGATAAAAGATTCGTGTGGATTAAATTCTTCTTCATCATTTGAAAGAAACATCTTTGCAGCGGTGAAAATTAAGAAGGCACCAAATAAATAAGTGGTCCAACTAAATTTGTTAATAATAGCCACACCAAAGAAAATCATTAAACCTCTAAATAATATCGCCCCAATTATTCCCCAAAACAAAACACGATGTTGGAATTTTTGAGGAATTTTGAAAGAAGCAAAGATTATTGCAATCACAAAAATATTATCTATACTTAAAGAAAGTTCAATCAAATAACCTGTTAGATATTTCATAGAAGCTCCTATTGGTTTTAAACCGTCTGGATTGGAGATGTAATTATTTTGATACAACCAATAAACAACTCCTGAAAAAGCAATTGAAAGAGTTACCCAAATGCCAGTCCACATACTAGCCTCTTTAGTGGATATAATGTGAGGGTTTTTGTTGAATACTCCTAAATCAAGTGCTAAAAAGATAAAAATGACTACTATAAATGATATCCAGACAAGCATAATAATTGTTTTTTGTGAAGTACAAATATAAGTTTTTGATTTTAATTGCTCTAAAAATAGGGGGTGTAAGTTTTTAAAACACTTTTTTTAAATTATACCTATAAAAAAATAGGGGTATATGTGTTTTTGTTTTAAATATTTTATATTTTTGCAATGAAAATATAGGGTATAAACTACTTAAATACATTTTTATGACAACATTTCGCTTCCAATCGCTTCAAAAAGCAACAAGCAGACCAACAGTTTTTGTTGAAGAGCTAGACAGAAAATCGGCTATTTTTGGTTCAAACGTGTTTAATGATAAAGCTATGCGTCAGTTTTTGACACCAGAAGCTTATAAAGCAGTTCAAAATGCTATCCAACATGGAATCAAAATTGACCGTAAAATTGCAGATTATATCGCAATGGGTATGAAAGAGTGGGCTTTATCTAAAGGAGTTACTCACTATACACACTGGTTCCAGCCTTTAACAGGTACTACTGCTGAAAAACATGATGCTTTCTTTGAAACGTCTATGGACGGAAGTGACCCAGTTGAAAAATTTGGAGGTAGTCAATTAGTACAACAAGAGCCAGACGCTTCATCTTTCCCTAACGGTGGTATCCGTAATACTTTTGAAGCTCGTGGATATACAGCTTGGGATCCTACGTCTCCTGCATTCATCTTTGGTACTACTTTATGTATTCCTACAGTTTTCATTTCTTACACAGGAGAAGCTTTAGATAATAAGACTCCTTTATTACGTGCTCTACAAGCTATTGATGTGGCAGCTACTGATGTTGCTAAATATTTTGACAAAAACGTTAAAAAAGTAACACCAACTTTAGGTTGGGAGCAAGAATATTTCTTAGTTGATTCGGCTTTAGCAGCTTCAAGACCTGATATTTTAGCAACTGGTAGAACTTTATTAGGACATACTTCGGCAAAAGGACAACAATTAGAAGATCATTATTTTGGTTCAATTCCTACACGTGTACTAAACTATATGCGTGATTTAGAAAACGAATGTATGTTGTTGGGTATTCCTGTAAAAACACGTCACAATGAGGTTGCACCTAACCAATATGAATTAGCTCCTATCTTTGAAGAAACTAACTTAGCAGTTGACCATAATTCATTATTAATGGATGTAATGCAAAAAGTAGGTGAGCGTCATAACTTTAAAGTGTTAATGCACGAAAAACCATTCAAAGGAGTAAATGGTTCAGGTAAACATAATAACTGGTCATTAGCTACAGATACAGGTATCAATTTATTATCACCAGGTAAAACTCCTATGAGTAACTTACAATTCTTAACGTTCTTCATCAATACCATCAAAGCGGTTCACGATTATGAGGAATTATTAAGAGCTTCAATCGCTTCAGCTAGTAACGATCACCGTTTAGGAGCAAATGAAGCACCACCTGCAATTATCTCTGTATTTATCGGTCAGCAATTGACTAAAGTTTTAGAAGAATTAGAAGGAGTTTCAAAAGGTAAATTATCTCCAGAAGAAAAAACAGATTTAAAATTAAACGTTGTAGGTCGTCTTCCTGATGTTTTCCTAGATAATACCGACAGAAATAGAACATCACCATTTGCCTTTACAGGAAATAAATTTGAATTCCGTGCAGTAGGTTCATCGGCTAACTGTGCTACTTCAATGGCGACATTAAATACTATTGTTGCTAAACAATTAAAAGAATTCAAAAAAGAAGTTGATGCTCTAATTGAAGCTAAGGATTTGAAAAAAGACGAAGCAATCTTCAACATATTACGTGAATATATCAAGCAAACTAAAAACATTCTTTTTGAAGGTGATGGATATAGCGATGCATGGGAAAAAGAAGCTAAAAAACGTGGATTAAGTAATCATAAAACAACTCCAAAAGCATTAAAAGCTAAAGTTTCTAAAAAAGCAATTGAATTGTTTGGTGAAATGGGAGTAATGAATCACGTTGAGGTAGAAGCTCGTTACGAAATTGAATTAGAAGAGTACACTAAGAAAATTCAAATTGAAGGACGTGTGTTAGGAGATATTGCTCGTAATCACGTAATTCCAACTGCTATTCGTTACCAAAACGTTTTAATTGAAAACGTAAAAGGATTGAAAGAAATCTTTGGTGCAGCCTTTGAAAAAGTGGCAAAAGAGCAAATAGGATTAATCAAAGAAATCTCTGAACATATCGAAGGTATCAATAAAAATGTTGATGAAATGATTGAAGAGCGTAAGAAAGCTAATAATCTTACTTCTTCAGAAAAAATGGCGGAAGCTTATTGTGATAAAGTAAAACCTTACTTCGATATTATCCGTGAGCACTCTGACAAATTAGAGTTGTTAGTAGATGATGAAATGTGGACATTGACTAAATATAGAGAGTTGTTGTTCACTAAATAAAATTCATTCATATATTATCAAAAACCGTTTCTGATTTCAGAAACGGTTTTTTTGTTATATTCGTGATGTGAAATCTTTGAATCTCTGGAATTCTTCAAGAAATCTTTCAGTAATTTTTTAATAAGAATGCTTGAATTACCTTATATTGTCTTAGTTAAAAAAATAACAGCTCTATGTGCAAGAAACAAATTATAATAGTTTTTATCATCTTCTTTTCTTTTAATTGTTTTTCCCAAGAACAATTTTCTGTGTATTTTGAAAGTAACAAGTTTTTGTTGAATTCGTCTCAGAAAGCTTCATTATCCAACTGGATTTTAGAAAATAAAAATTCCAAAATATTAGCAATGAATGGTTATACAGATGAAGATGGTTCTAATCAATACAATGATACACTCTCTTTAAAAAGAGTAGAATGTATTTTTAAAAATGTAAATGGAAAAGTCAAAATTAGAGAAGATTTTAAGAAAATCAGCTTTGGAGAATCTCATAATCAATCGAAAAATAAAGCCGAAAATCGTAAGGTTGTTATTTATTTTTTGAAAGAAAAAGATCTTTATAAAGAAGCTGAAATTTTAGCAGGTAAATTAGGCACACAGAAAATAAAAGAAAAAGTAAAAGAGAAAATAAATTTTCCAGCAAAAATCGAGGTTGTTAACTTTGACGGTTCAAAATCTGAAATTCCTCTCGATGTAGCTTTTATGGAAAGTTTAAACAATGCAAAACCAGGTGAGAAACTCAAATTGAACAATCTCAATTTTGTACTCAATACGTTTGCTATTGTAAAAGAATCAAGACCTAAACTTTACGAATTATTAACAGTAATGCAACAAAATCCTAAACTTAAAATTGGAATTCAGGGACATTTATGTTGTATTACTGAAGACAAAAAGGGGCTTTCGACACAAAGAGCTAAAGCTATTAAACAATTCTTAGAAATAAACGGAATCGATTCGTCAAGAATGACATTCAAAGGTTTTGGAGGATCAAACCCATTATTTGCAATCCCTGAAAAAACAGAAGAGGAAAAAGCAGCTAATAGAAGAGTTGAAATTGAAATTATTGAGAATTAAGATGAAAACATTTTTTACTTTACTTGTTATTATTATATCTTTTTCCGCTAAGTCGCAAGAAAAATATGAGGTTTTTTTTGACTTTAATAAGGACATACCTAGCCAAAATTCATTAAAGACACTCCAAAAATGGATGGAAAATCAATCAAGGGTAGAAGTGCTTAGAATAAATGGTTATTGTGATAGTGTAGATAATAAATCTTATAACAAGGATTTGGCGCTACGAAGAATTCAATCGGTACTTAAAATTTTGAAAGATGGGAAAATTGCTATAAATAGTAAAGTCGATTTGCAAGCGTTTGGTAAAAATTTCAAACTTTCACCCAACCAAGACGAAAATCGAAAGGTTACTATTTTTTATAAATCTAACCAATTTGTTAGAAATTCGCCTCCTTTTGATCAAGAGTTGCCTAATGAAGGGAATGTGCCTCTAAAAATTGAAAAAGAAAAAAATGAATTGAAAGCTAAATTTAATATTGCTAAAAAGGGTGATATTATTACGATTCAAAACATTTATTTTTATCTAAATTCCGATAAATTGGTAGAGAAGTCGATGCCTATTTTAGAGGAGTTGTTTGCGATTATGAAAAATACTCCTAAGTTAAAAATTAAAATACGAGGACATATTTGCTGTAATACGAATACTTCAGAAATTAAATTATCACTTCAACGAGCAATTAAGATTAAAGCTTTTTTATTAGAGAAGAATATTACAACGAATCGATTGAGTACTGCTGGATTTGGTAGTTCGAAACCTATGTATAAGATTCCTGAGAAAACAGAAGTAGAAAGGTTAGCAAATCGTCGAGTAGAAATTGAAATTTTAGATATTTAGTACGAGTAAACTTTTTTAACCTTAGTTTGCCGAAGGGGAAACTTATTTTTATCTTTGCACCACAACTTTTTTCTGAATTTAAGATCAAACACTGTTTAGTCGGTTCAGAAATCTAACAACACAATAAAGAATGAGTTCTGATACTTCAAAGCGTTACGCAATGCGTGGTGTTTCTGCATCTAAAGAAGATGTACACAACGCAATCAAAAATATTGATAAAGGATTGTTCCCAAAAGCATTTTGCAAAATTGTACCAGATTATTTGACAAATGATGAAGATTATTGTTTGATAATGCATGCAGATGGTGCTGGAACAAAATCGTCTTTGGCATATATGTATTGGAAAGAAACTGGAGATTTATCAGTTTGGAAAGGGATTGCTCAGGATGCTTTGATAATGAATATTGATGATTTATTATGTGTAGGCGCGGTCGATAATATAGTACTGTCTTCTACCATTGGGCGTAATAAAAATTTGGTTCCAGGTGAAGTGATTTCAGCTATTATAAATGGTACCGAAGAATTGATTGAAGAGTTAAAAACTTTTGGAGTAACTATCAATTCCACAGGTGGAGAAACCGCAGATGTAGGGGATTTGGTTCGTACTATTATTGTGGACTCTACAGTAACTGCAAGAATAAAAAGAAGTCAAGTGGTTGATAATGCGAATATCCAAGCGGGGGATGTGATTGTAGGATTAGCTTCTTACGGACAAGCTTCTTACGAAAAGTCATACAACGGGGGCATGGGTAGTAACGGATTAACCTCTGCACGACACGATGTTTTTGCTAAATATCTTGCAGAGAAATACCCAGAAAGTTATGATGCTTCTGTTCCTAATGAATTAGTGTATTCTGGTAATGTGAAATTGACTGATGCGGTAGAGAATTCACCTATAGATGCGGGTAAATTAGTATTGTCTCCTACACGAACGTATGCGCCAGTAATCAAGAAGATTTTAGAAAAATATACGCCACAAGATATTCACGGAATGGTGCATTGTAGTGGAGGAGCGCAAACAAAAATCCTTCATTTTGTAGAAAACTTACATATCATAAAAGATAATTTATTTCCAATTCCTCCTTTGTTTAAATTGATACAAGAACAATCAAAAACCGATTGGAAAGAAATGTACCAAGTTTTTAACTGTGGTCATCGTATGGAATTATATGTTCCTGCTGCAATCGCTCAAGATATAATTGAAATTTCAAAATCATTCAATATAGACGCACAAATTGTAGGTAGAGTAGAGGCTAGTGATGCTAAAAAACTAACCATAACATCTGAATACGGCGTTTTTGAGTATTAAATAAAAGTGTTATACAAAATGAAACCTCCAGTTAGTTATTGCTTCTGGGGGTTTTTTGTTTAATGGAAAAGAGGCAGGTCTAATCCTGATTTATTAATCAAGGAAAGGATTCGTGTGGGAACTATGTTGCGTTATCGTTCAACATTATTTTCATTGTTAGCATTTCGATGTTCAACGCCCACATAGTGTTGATGAATACCACTAAAAAACAATTAGTAGCTTATGAATAAACCTTAGCTGTTATGCGTATTTCTTTCGTTTTTAAAGGAAATTAACGTTTTTATAAAACTCTTCAAACACTTTAATATTCTTGTTGTATGTGCCAGGTGTTGCCATAAAAGTAATGATATACCCAATTCCATTTTTAAAAACAAAATAAGATTTGCCTTGATATTTCAATCCATTTGGAGTTGTTGTATAAATCATTCTTGCATTCGGATTTGACTTGTCAACTTCAAAGGCTGTTTCAGTCGGATTAATTCTTAAATACTCCGCTAAAATTAATTTGCTGACCGAGGTTATTTCATCTTTCCGATAGGCTCTTTATTGAAATGGAGTTTTCAATTTCTGTTTTCTCCACTTTACTATAATTTTTTGGAAGTCTCCAGTCAACAATTGACATATGTTTCAATGTGTCATTTTTGATTTGACCATACAATCTCCAATTTTCAGGTATGCTTACACTAAGACGATATACCTCATTTACATAATTGTTTTTAGTCACAGTTTTGGAATTGGCTTTTGAGTTTGTCTGTCCGAAAGCTTGAAGCATTAAGAACAAGCATATTGAGGTAAAAGTTAAAATCTGTTTCATTGATGTTGTCTGTTTAAAATTCTAAAAGTAGTCAGTCTGTAAAAAACCTTCACAAACCCTGTCAAATATAGTTAAATATATTTGTTTGAAATCTGACCTATTTTTATTGAAGAATTCCTATAATTCTTTTTGGAGTTGCTATAATTCCTTTTCGGGTTGCGATATTTCTTTATTGAGATTAGAATAATTCTTTTTTAGGAAGAAATATCTGAGTAATATTTTAAACATTTTATTTCACATTAACTGAATTTACCATACGAGAATAGGAATTTACCATACGAGAATAGGAATTTACCATACAAGAATAGGATTTTACCATACGAGAATAGGAATTTACCATTCAAGAAAAGGAATTTACCATACAAGAATAGGAATTTACCATTCAAGAACAGGAATTTACCATACGAGAATAGGAATTTACCATACAAGAATAGGAATTTACCATATAAGAATAGGAATTTACCATATAAGAATAGGAATTGCCAACAGAAAATAGGGATTT
>JASGCW010000277.1 GCA_030053945.1 Limnohabitans sp. | reverse complement strand
GACAGTACAAACAAGAAAAATCAAGATTCAAATGAAAATTAACACGACTAAAAAACAGACAAAATGAAGTTAAATATTAAACAGAGGTTTTCAGTAGTTGCCTTTTACATCGTCTTAATTTTAGGCATAGGCTACTACTTTTCTAATGACTGGCAATTTCTTGTTGACACAAACAACAATTTAAACGTAGTTTTAATCGCTACAGGACTTGCACTAATTTTAAGTGTTTATATAACCGAACCTTACTTTTCAAAACCGGTTGATGTAATTACAAGATGGGTAGCAATATTTCTATTCCTAATCGGACTAAACAGCAAACAGTGCTTATCTCTTACACCATATTGGTTTATTGCATGTGCTGTTTTTACAGGGTTAGGTTTACTATTGATATTTTTGCATGGCTTCAAAAAATTTGAGAAACAGCAACGTATTGCGGTTGACTTCATTTGCAAAATTTCAAGACCAGAAATTGTTTTTACACTACTCTATTTTGACATTGTTGTTTCTTTATTTCGTTACAATCAGAAAGAATATCCTATTCTTATTGGCTTTGGTTTTTTACTCGCCATAAACAAGCCCATTGTTTGGCTTGTGAATTTTATTTCATCTCAACTTAAAAATATAACTTCAACGACAGATGCTTCAAAATTCATAGGGCAAGTAATAGGACACGAAAGCACAGACCTATACAAAGTAGAACTTCAAACCGACAATCCATTTAGACAAAAAGAATTGAAAGGCAGTTTGGTCTATCTTGAAAATATCACAAACGGAGTTGCTGGAATTGTTTTAAGTGAACAAATCCTGTTAGGAAAAAAATGGTTAGAGATTTTATCCCTTCGGGATAAAAATCAAAACCTTATTTCTTTCAATCTAAAAACACTCATGCCACTCACATGCGAAAAATCAATTTTTTCTAAAACCAACGCTGTTTATTTATTAAATATTGACTCTTTGGAAGAAGAAGTAAGAAATGCAATCAATACAAATAAAGTAAAGAATAATTTTAAAAATTTAATCGGCAATGTTTGGGAGGGTTCGACCATTAACAAAATAAAATTCAACAAGCTTTTTTCCGATGAACTTCAAAAGAAAAGAGGAATTGGAGAAGGAAGTATAATTCAGACTGAAATTGCAAACGAAGAAGTATTGTATCAAATAATTGATGCAAGAACTGACGAAGAAAGTTTAGAATTTAAAGACACTCATGGTTTTACAATAGGAACGGCACAAAAGTTAGGAAAATACATTACTGCATCAAACGAACTTAACACGGTTAAATGGTTGCCTGAAATTTACACTCCTATATTTTTACTTGACCCTTTGAATATTCCTTACAACAGTAATCAGTTTATCGGCAAACTACCAAACACAAATTATGGAATACCAATAAAAAACTATCACGAACTTGTTACACACAATACTGCAATACTTGGTATTCTTGGAATTGGTAAGTCTTGTCTCACCTTTGAATTGTTGCAAAAACTTGTTACAAATACTAATGTGAAAATATTTTGTATTGATTTGACATATCAGTATGCTAGTGAACTTCCAAAATATGTAACTCAGCATTTAGTTCAGGAAGATTTTTCAACCGCTGTGAGAGCAGAGATTAAAAGTGCAATTAAACCTGGCAATGCTGACAACTCGAACACATGGGAAAACATCAAAAAATACCGAGCGATACTTGATAGAGAACTAGATACTTTCATTGGTGGAGCAGGTAGAATATTAACTATTAATCCAGATTGGCACAACGTGGAAAAAGCTAATGCCGAATATAGAATAACTCATAACGCACCTTTATCAGCGGCTGAAAAGACACGGATTATTACGGAACAGATTTTTATAAAAGCAAAAAATTTAGGAGAAACACAAGACGCAAGGTTTTTAATTGTGTTTGAGGAAGCACATTCACTTGTTCCCGAATGGAATTCTATTGCTAATGAAGGTGATAAAAATGCTACTAACGGAACTGCCAAGGTAATTTTACAGGGAAGGAAATATGGATTGGGGTCTTTGGTAATTACACAAAGAACTGCAAACATCAGTAAGAGTATTTTAAATCAGTGCAACACAATATTTGCAATGAGGGTTTTTGACGACACGGGAAAACAATTTTTAGAAAACTACATTGGCTCTGACTATTCAAATCTTTTACCGACACTTGAGGAACGACATTGTATTGCAATTGGAAAAGCACTAAAACTAAAGCAACCAGTAATTATTGAGCTAAATGACATGAATAAAATTATTTTACCACCAGTTGTAGCAATATAATTCATGGCAATGAAGGAAGTATTGCTTCGAATAGGCAGAAGACCAACTTGAAACGCGAGTTCGGAAAAAGTGGCGGTTCAGTGCTCCGAAGAAAGTTTTGCGGTTACAGAAAGTTCTGTGCTCCGCATAAACATTTGTACTTCTAATCCCATCCTTCGCTCATCCACAAACCGTTAATAGTA
>JASGCW010000276.1 GCA_030053945.1 Limnohabitans sp. | reverse complement strand
GTGATTTATATGATTAACTGATTGGCATGATTGTTCTTTTGTCTGAATCACGGATGATACAATAATGTTTAACGTGTGGTAATGTAATAGTTAATAAATATGGGCAATTAAAAATTATTAAACATTAATCCTTGATCATTAAAATTACACCCGTACTGAATAACCATTCAAGTATTCCAATATGCATAAAATGTTGTGATGCTAAGATTATGCATCACTGAGCAATTCAAAAAAAAGATTTGCCTATTAAGACTATTTTGTACCGTTATTCTTTTAGTTGAATTTCCAATGCTTCAAAATCGTTGTAAAATTTATTGTTGAATAAATCGTAGTCATATCCTGTACCGGCAGAACTTTTTTTTAATACAACCCCGTCATTTCTAATAGGTAGTTCAGTCTTTTGATTATCGGTAATTTGATAAGTAGGTAATTCTATGTTATCAAATCTACTAACATCTTTTGTATTGAAAATGTAAAAATGGCATCGTTTTTCTATTGTTTCATTAAAAATAGCTATCCAAACATAAAATATGTCTTTGCCCATATCATATCTAATTTTAGGATGGAAACTAAATTTGCGTACCGCATCTTTTTCAGTTTTAACTCCTTCAGAAGTTTTCACTTGTAAATATCGAGAAATTACAGACAACTCTGTTTTCTGACAATGTTCACAGAGATTTGTTACACATTTAGCTACTTTGCCATTATAGTCTGATTTGCGTACATATTGATTACTATATCTCTTGCACTTGGAGCAATAATATTTTGTGATAGTAAAATCAATGCCTTCATCAATATAGGCTCTATGGACTTGCCAACCAAGTTCGTGTAGCTCCATGGATAAACGCATTTCACCGTACAGTCCAATTACTTGTTTTTTCTTTTCTTCTATCTCATTCATAATAAATCAATCTCTGATATTTGTATTTTTTTTGCACTAGATAATGATGATTGCAAATTTTGATGCACATTATGCATACTACTTTTGCCAAACATATCTTTATTTAATTCGATGCCAATACCAACTCTTCCAAGTTGCTTTGCAGTTATTACAGAAGTAAAACTGCCACCAAAAGGGTCTAAAATTAGTTCATTGGGATACGAAAACATTTTTATAGCAAATTCAGGAATTGTGGACGGAAATGGTGCTGTGTGTCCCAAAGTGTTTTCACCTTTTGAATTAATTTTTATAACGGGATTAATTTTAATTATATCCCTACGCCATTTTTTTATAAAATCTTGGTCAATAGCGAATTTTTCTTCTTGTCTTCCTTGTGTTGTAATTGTTTTAAGTGAAAATCTTTTTCCACGATTTGCCCGGCTACGCTCAAAACACGCAAGGTTTTTGCATTCCCAACTTTTTAGTCCAATTTCCGAATAAGCATTACCATTAACTTTGAGACAGCCGCAAACAGGACATGGGTATCGTGTTGAATCATTTCTATGTTTATGAAAAATTAAAATATGTTCATAACAATTCATTGGGTATTGATAAAAAGGGTATGGTTTGTTACCATTTTTATGTCGCTCACTTTGTACCTCCCCTTTATCCCAAATAAAATCATCTACAAAAGTAAATCCTTCCTCCTCAAACATCGCAGTAAAATAAGCACCTAATGGAATACGTCGCTTGCCCCATGTTGATTTTGTTGTAATATTATCATTGTCAAAAATATCGCCCACATTAAAAACAAAAACACGATGATTGTCTAAAATACGATACGCTTCTCGAATTACCATCCTCATATCCTCTAAATAAGTATTCAAATTTTTCCATTGCGTATATTCACGGGCATTATAATATGGTGGGGAAGTAACCATCAAATGAATAGACTCTGATTTCATTCCACGCATCACATCAAGGCAATGACCCCATATAATTTTTACGCCATCATCTTTATTTTCAATAAAACTAACAATTTTTGGGTTCGTTCTTTTATATTGGTTTTGATAATTCTTTTTAACAAAATCAATATAAATACCTGTAAAATGGTCAATAATTTCTTTTCTGTTTGTTTTAGGCTTTAAAAATTCAAGTGTTTGTAAAAATTCCTCAAGCCTTTCTTTAATTGGAAATGTTTCTTGTAAATAAGGGCGACTGATATTAATTATATTTTCTATATAGGGTCTTTTATCAATCATTGATGGCAAATTAAAATAAATGCTGATAGTAATACACAAAGATACTTTTTTTTGAATAATCAGCAAAAACAACGATATAGGCGTAGGCGGCTAAATCATATTTTGAGGTGCTCGGAGAAGTAAGATTTAACGCCAAAGAGTGAAAAAGGGCTCTCGAACGAAATAAGTGGGTTTTTTATTTGTGATATTGGGGGTGCGACTATTAAACGCTATAATTCAATTGATGAAATAGTTGTTAAAAAAAGGTAGAGACGAGGCATACCGCGTCTCTACCTTTTTTATTAAATTTATGGGACTTCTAAAAATTTAACTATTTGATTTTCAAATAATTATACTATATTTG
>JASGCW010000275.1 GCA_030053945.1 Limnohabitans sp. | reverse complement strand
TAATTATGATTATGATGATATTAAAAAGATAATGAATATAGGAAAGAAATTTTCTATTAAATTTGACGATTTATCGTTATCAATAGATAATAATGATAAACTTGATTATATTTGCAATAATTTTCATGATCTAAGGGAATTAGATTTATCTATTACAGCAAATGGAATCAATATCAATCAATTAAGTAAATTGAAAAAATTACGTGAATTAGTAATATTCAATCGGAAAAATAAAATCAAAATCATTGGTTTATTAGATGTATTAAATCATCTACCATATCTGACTAGATTATGTCTTAATGATTTTGACCTAGAAAATGATTTTTGGAATCAACTTCCAAAAATAAAACCTAATTTACAATATTTGACTGTTAGAAATTTAAAAGATGAAAAAGCAATGAAATTGGCAAATTTATCATATTTAAAAGAACTATGTTTAAAAAAATCTTCCATAACTGATAAAACCGTTAAAGTTTTGTTAAACATTACAAAAATTAAAAGTTTCGTAACAGAGGGTTGCTTAAATTTAACAGAATTAACATTCAAATATTTCGTTGTAAAAGCAAAAGAAAATCCAAATGTTAATTATAATTTAGTATCAAATGGTTCGATTGATAGAAATCACACCAATCGATGTTTAAAGTATGTAAAAAATCTCTTTGAACGTCTATTTGGAAATGATTGGCGGAATGATATTCCCAAAAACTTAAAATTTCAAGAATATAAACTATAACATAACATGATTTTTTAAATAATCAAATTAATTTATAATTATTTCTCATTTTTTCTTTAAAATTTTCTTGTTGCTAAACTTGTTGCTTTGACAATTCTTTTCATCGAGGAGAGTGAAAGATATTCTTTCATTTAAAAATAATAAATGTTGATCAAATAATTTCAAACAAATATACATTATTTTTATATCGATCAATATTTAAATTTTGAACTTTTATGAAAAGTTTCTTACAATTATATCCAAAGTAAAATAAAAATTTCGATTACCTTTCATTTAGCAGTTTTTTAAACAAGATAGTAGATATAGATATCAGATTATAAAATTTAAAAAATGATTCACTATATTAAAAAATCAAAATCATATTTGCTCTCATCAGTAGTAGGTGCACCAAGATCAACTGAATTGCATTTGGATAAGATCTAAAAAACTAAGTAAAAATGTTTATTATTACGTGACAACTGTTGGCAATCTTTCAAGTATCAAACCATTTTAGTACCCCGAAGACACTTTAAAAGCAATTTTCAATGTTCAATTGCAAACAAGATTTGCGCTGGTCACAGTTGATCAGAAGAGTTTCATTTGTGTTGCACTTAAGAAAACTTTACTTTTCTATGAAGTAACTAGAAAGAAATCCAGATATGGTTTCTATACAAACGTTAACTTGTTTTGAAAATATTGTTGGCGTTGGTACAAATTCAAATTTCGTTTGCAATGCAATGTGAAAAATAAATAAAAACAGTTCCAAGCGATCAACAATAGCAGCAGCGCGGCACAAAGATTGATCAAAGCGACACATGCACACATCAATGAAGCACCAAAAAAGGTTCGCAATCATAGAAATTAAATTACATAAATTAACTTATTTATTATTTATTGAATCTACAACTCAACCTAAGTTTAGTGGACCATCTGATTTTCTGCATGTTTCACATCTAGGTCCAGGAACCGGACCGTTCAAGACAAAAATCATAGACCGTAAGTTTTTATAAATCGCCCACTAGATGATCAATTAAAATAATTTAATTTTGTTAAACTGTCGTAGGTTCAAGCTCAAGTTGTGAAGTATCAAATGCAGTTAGAAGAATACGCGATTCAACATCTAGTATTCAATCATCATCAAGTCCTTCCTTTTTTTATCCTTTTTTATCCTGCATAACAATCAACCTAAATAATCTTTATCTCATAAAAATGATTTCTATTTATTATTGTTGCAGTAAATTCATTTCTTAATTCTCTATTATTTGTATACTTTAAAGATATTTCTTTTGTAATTAAACATTTTATTAAAATTGAAAATATATTTATCATAAAAAGAGACTTCATTTAGAAAAATTTTGTGAATTTTTATTTAGAACTTTTTGAAATTTTCGAGTTTCATTAATTTCAAGATTGATCAAATAAATTTTATTAAGTGATATATGAAAGCAATATGCTACACTATACGTTAAAATTTACTTTTGTAAACTAACAAAAAAATTTATTTAATAATTTATAAGGTTTGCATACCTTTTACAGCATTGCTATTAATAATTATTGAAATGATTAAACTAAAAAAGTGATTTTCACACTCAAAAATTCTAAATTTGTTTTCACTCAAACCAAATATACAGACTTGAGCGCGCTATACAAATTAGAATTAAAAGTTTTCGAATTTTTTATATATCTAAAATATTCTATTATTGAAAGTTACAAATTAAAGTTTTTATTAAAAATAATTTCAAAGTCTTATTAAATAAAGAAAATGACGAATATAAATAATCTTCC
>JASGCW010000274.1 GCA_030053945.1 Limnohabitans sp. | reverse complement strand
TATATAAAGGACATTTTAGGCCATTTTGATATAAAAACTACCGAAATATATTTGCATGTGAGTAAAAGCAAATTGGTAAACATTGTAAGCCCATTAGACGATTTATGGGAAAATGGGCAATTAGAATAAGCGGATATATTAAAAGGCGAATAGAGCGGATATATTGAAAGGCGAATTGGATATTTCAAAAGGCGAATTGAGAAGTGTTGAAAATAAAGTAACTATTTTTTTGGAGATATTTATGGGTTCGCATATTTTTGTGTTGTACGAAATTAAACACGACACCCTCTAACTTCATACGTTTGACAATATGACTGACTATTACAAAATTTTAGGACTTCCATCGAATGCTACCCAAGATGAAATAAGAACAGCTTATCGAAAGCTGTCAAAAAAATTTCATCCAGATGTAAATCAGGGAGATAAGTTTTTTGAAGAAAGGTTTAAGGAAATACAAGAAGCCTATGAGAAGTTAACGAATTTTGAATTCAAATCTAATTATGATAGGCAAAAGCAAGAAACCAACACTAAGCAAAATAGCCAACAATTTACCCAAGCCAAGAACACTAATAATTCAACAACTAACTCTACTACCAATAGACAACCTAAACAACAGACAACAAATAAATCTAACAATAGCTTATTTATTAAAATTGCAATTGGAGTTGTAATTGCAATTTTAATAGGTGTTCTACGAGGAAGCATTAAAAAAAGTGCTATTGAAAATGCAAAAGAATCTTATCGTAACGAGTTGAATAACTCAAATAGTTCAACTTCATTTACTTCAACAGACACAACCACTTTTTCCACACCTACAAACATAAATGACTTAAATAATTCCATTTCAGTTGATACATCAATTGCAACAGAGCCAACTTTAGAAAACACTCAATTTACAACTTCTAATGTTTTTGAAAATTCGTCTAAAGAAGAAATCAAAAATTGGTTACTAAAAACCCTACAGGAAAATTCTCAAAACAGAATAAGCTGCCCTGAGAGAATTGGAGGTATGTATGGCTCTTGTACTGATTATAAAGACTATGAATTTAAATTAACAGATGATTATTTAGTTGTGAACTATAATTATAATAATGACTATGACGAAACAGTTTATATTCCATTTTATGATTACAAATCTGTTTACGGAACAGATTATGGAAGTGAGTTCAGCATTTCAACAAATTCAAGTACAATGTATGAAATCAACAAATCTGACAATTCAAAAAGTACAACAGCATATATAAACATTGGATTTAAAAACAATTCAGAAACGAACATTATAAAAAAAATAGAAAATGCACTTTCAAGGTTGCAAATTATGTCGTCTAAGCCTTCTACATCTGCACTACCAGTTTTTATCACAAATAGTGAAAGAAACAAGCCATCATTAGAAGAAACAAAAAATTGGTTTATTTCCAAACTAAAAGCATATACAGCGAGTAACTTTCAAATGGCAATTTCTGAAGGCACATCAATGGATGTTAAAAATTTATCTTTGGATTTGTATGGTAACGATTTAATAATTGAGTTCAATACTTATTCGGTTAATTACAAAGTTAAAGTCCCACTTTGTAAAGCATCAATTCGGCAACCCTTTAGAAGTTATGGAAACAATATGTCAAATCAATGTACCATACAATTCTCAACCCCTATTAAGATAATTGAAGAATATAATACTTATAGCGGTATGAAATATACAAATTCTATACAATTGAAAGTCGATTTAGAAAGAGAAGAAAACTTATTCGACAGACTAAAAAAATCATTAAGTAATATTAAAAGCTATTGCCCACAAAATACAAGTTCTAAAGAAACATATTAAAATGAATGAAACAACAGATTTAAAACAACCTTATTGGTTAATACTGATTAACTATTGGGTACAGACCAGAAAAAGAACAGGCTTAACGATACCTTTTATTGTTGGTACTTATAACTTGTATTTAAGCAAGGGAAATGAAGACAAAGAAACCATAAACAGCCTACTGTGTAACATTGTTGATTCAAACATAGAAAATCCAATTTCAGTTTTCAATTGTGACACAATAGGCGAATATGTATTGACCACATATAAAATGTCAGGTACAGAAATAAAAAACAAAACAACTCAAAAAAATACTTTTGTAATTTCACTAAGTGCCGAAATATTAGGAAAAACAATTGATGACTTAGTTTTTAAATTTGAGAAAATGTATAATCAAAGCATTTCGGAAAATAAGTATTCAAAAAATAATTTAAGTTGGACAGAATTTAATGAAGGCGATATAAAACTAATCAAAGAAGCATTAGGGCTTGACACTTAACTTCGTACAACAGGGGGTTTGCCAAAATACGGGCTGACGGAAGTTATCTTCGGCTTTTTGTAATTCTATTGTGCTTCATATCCAGCTTGACATTATCTATTTAGCTTTTTGTTGTTATCTTCATCTTCAGTTTTTCAATCATCAGCGGTACCGGGCTGACGGAATACTAATTCCCGTACTTCGGCAAGCCCTATCCGTTAGGTGC
>JASGCW010000112.1 GCA_030053945.1 Limnohabitans sp. | reverse complement strand
TTTAAAACGATTAGCACAAAAAAAAGGGGAATGGTTTTTTTATAATGGTACTGAGCTATTTCTTGGCGACCCCAACAAAGGGAATACCTACAACTTGTATTATGGCAATAATGCACACAGTCTAAAAATAGATATGAAAGCACAGCCACTAGGCTTTTCCTATCTAGGCTATGAGCCTACAAGTGCCGAGACACAAACGATTTCGTCGTTTGAGCTAAATCATCAAGAGCAAGGTTATACACGCTCTGCATTTGAAGCTTCAAAAAAATTATACCCAGAATCAGGTACACATTTATATTCACAAGCCATTGCAGAAAATAGCGCAATGCCACATTTATCTGATAGAGCAAAAACACAATTAGAAAGTAAGTCGGCAAATCTAATCACGTTGTTTGCAGAAAGTGACGAACCAGGTTTGCGTATAGGCGACAAAGTAAAAATAACTGAACCTGCTTTTTCTCCTACTAACAACCCTGCGGATGGCATCAAAGAGCAATACTTTGGCGAATATATTATAACCCAAGTCACACACCAGCTGGACGAAACTGGAAAATATTTCAACACGTTTGAAGGTGTGCCATCTAGTGTGCAAGCACCGCCTTATACACAGGTACTCGCACACCCACACTCAGGCACACAACCTGCAATCGTAACCGATAACAACGACCCTAAAGGATTAGGAAGAGTTAAAGTAAAGTTTGCGTGGCAACGTGAAGAAAACTCACCTTGGTTGCGTATGACCAACCCACACGCAGGTGGTGGAAAGGGTATGTACTTTATCCCTGAAATAGGCGAAGAGGTTTTAATTGGCTTTGAAAATAACAATGCCGAAAAGCCGTTTGTATTAGGGGCTATGTATAACGGTAGCGAGAGTTCGGGGTATGCGACGAGTGGGAATGACAATAAAGTGATTCAATCACGTTCAGGAGCAAAAATCATTATGAATGATGCAAACGGGAGCATACTCCTTGAAGATAAAGCAGGAAGCAGTATCATTTTAGACGGATTAGGATATATCAAACTAAATGCTTTAAAAGGATACATACTTGATGCAGGCGAAGATATTACACAAACCGCAGGGCAAAGTTTTTCGGCATCTGCTATAATGAATATGAGCCATAGCGCAGGTGGAAATATTTCGGAAAGTGCTGGAGGTAGCAAATCATTGACAGTAGGATTAGCTTATATGTTAAACACAACGGGAGATTATATTTCTAGTGTATTAGGTAAATTTAGCCGATATGTAAAAGGCAGTTATGAGTCTAATACGGATGATAAAATGACTATGAGTGGAAATAAAGCAATGGGATTAAACTCGGAAGATAATATCATGAAAAACGCTAAAAATGAAGTAATAGTAAATAGCGCAGAAAAAACCAACTTGTTTTAAAATTATGTCAATTACAATTATAGTAGATGGAGAAATAAACATTTCTGCCAAAAAAGGGATAGAAATCAATTCAGGTGGTAATATTGAAATAAACACTAAAGGCAAATATATTGTTAGAGGTGAGCAAGGTGGTGTGGTATATGGCAACAACCCAAAAAATATACCACCTATGGAGGTCGTGAAAACAATTATAAAAACAAGACTCAAAGAAAACTATAACGGTGAGTTTGGTTTTGATTGGTTAGACGTAAATCCCTTTTCTCGTGAGATAGAAAAAATACAAGGGGTTGATTTTAGCAATGTAGAATATTTTTATAAAGCAGGTAACACTCCTGACGATTTGGGTAATATTTTATCAGTACAGGGCAATGAAATAGCAGCTAAAGATGCCGTTGCAAACAGTTACCAACTTAATAGAGTTGGTGCTTATGTAGATATGCCTTATGTATTAATGAAAAAGGGGCAAGAAATCATTTTGCAAACACAAGTAGAAATTTATGAAGGCGAATTAACCAACGATACTTTGAGTATCACAGGCGATGATTATTTTGAGTTTGAACTTGTAGGAGGTACAAAAACAGGCAAGAGAAGCGAAATAAAACTAAGCTCTAAAGAGCAAAAAATAGATTTAAAAGTTACTTGTTTACAAGAAATAGCAAGACAAAAAACATACGAATACAAATACAAAAACGATGTATTTCACGTAGAAATTGGTGTTGGCGGACTTACAATGATGGAGAACACCACTTTAAAACTAAAATTTAGAGTTATCGCCTTAGTAAGCAACGAAAACGACCCAAACAGCAAAGCAAAAGCTTTATTTAAAAAGTTTAAAGAAGCAGGAATAAGAGATTATCTAAACAAAAACTCACTTAACCAAGCAGGCTATGAAGTAGAGATTGAGAATTTTGATGCAATGGATGGCGCAGATGTAGATGAGTATTTTTATGCGTTTGATAAGGCGGATTGGTTAAAAAGAAATTTATTTGAAGTTGATTTAGAAAGGAAAAAGTATACAGAAGTCAAAGATAAAGAGGGTAACTATGAATTTGACATAAAGCCACAAGAGGGTCAACTTAAAATGGTATATGAAAAAGAAATTGTTTTAGACGAACAAGGTAATAAAAAAAATGTACGTTTAAATACTGACCTAGATACAATTACTTCAAATGAATATCAAAATAAGCTCAAAATTAAATCAAAAAGTACCGAAGCAGGATTAATAATAATTTCTGACTTAGAATGTTCAGATATGAGCATAGCAGGCTTTAGCAAAGTTTTTCCTGTCAACTATAAAAACTTATTTATTTTCTCAAATGGTATAGTTTCTAATACAACATTCGCACACGAGATAGGGCATATGTTATGTTTAGAGCATATTTTTATGGAAGAAAAAGAGAAAGAAGAACTTGACATTAAAAGAAATGAAATAATAAATTATAAGAATGAAAGAATTGAAAAATGTAAACAAGAATTAAACAAAGAAATTATTAATAATCAAATAAGTCCAAAAGATACAAACCTAAAACCTTTAAAAAAGCAAATCAAAAGTTTAACTCCTTTTACATCATACATAATAAGAAAAAAAACTCTTAACGAGTGTATTAAAAATAGTAATTCTTTTATTACTTTGAAAATTCAATATATCAATGAATCAATTATTTCTATTTCTAACACATTAAATGATAAAAAGGAATATGCAACTTACACGCTAAATAACGAGAAAGTCTCTAAAAAAGTTTATATTGATGCTATGAAAACTAATTTAGATAACAATAAAAATAATCTTGCATATTATACAGAGAAGCTGAATAAAAATCTAACTGCTTTGGATGAATTGAGTAAATTTTCAAATAATAGCTTTTTTGATTTTAGGAAGGAATTTTTTTTATTGTATGAAGATTGTCTAAAAATTTTTAGTGATTATCTATATAAATTATCAAATGAATGGGAAGTAGTAAAATCAAATTACTTGATGTTTCAATACAAAAGCACAAAAAATTTAATGGACTATGGTCAGGTTATTTCTGAAAAAAAAGACAGTGTTATTAAAAATAGACTTATGGCATATCAAATTTTAATTATGAGGAAAGACTATGAAAACTTTAAATAAAATTTTAATTATAATTTTAATTGGTTTATATAGTTGTAAATCAAATATTCACACAATTGAACCTTTGACTCCAATAGTAACATTAGATACAATATCAAAACCTATTGAAAATAGTAGTATTCCTGATGCTCCTGATTATAGACAAAAAGACACTATTGAAAATGGGAAGCACACATTAATAATCTACAAGAGAAATAAAATAGTAAAAATTTCTGAAAATTTCATTCGGGTTTACAAAAAACAAAAACTTGTTTATCAATCAAACGATACGATTCTTGGAGGTAAAAAAATGGCTTATAAAAAAGAAATCGACCAATCTAATAATGTGACACTAACAATATACGATAAATCTAGTTCTACAAAAGACTATGATTTTATTTATAGTTACAAAAATGGGTTTTTATTTTCTAAAACAGTTGTTAGTCAAAATAAGGATAAAGATTATAAAGAAAATAAAATATTTTATGATGATAAAGGACAAATTATATCAAAAACAGAAAGAAATCATTACGCAAAACGTTTTCCAAAAGACAATCAGAATGGTGAAATTACTTACTATTATAAAGCTAAAAAAGTATATCAATGGGCTGAATTAAAAAAAATTAAAAATACAGCTTTAAGTGAAAAAGCTATACTGAATATTTTAGAAAAAAGCTATTATAGTACGAAAAATAAATTAATAAAAAGAGAATTTTTTGAACAAAAAATAAGCACATATTATAAACTTTTCGATGATGAACCTGAAAAATTAGTTGAAGAGATAAAATTATTAAAAACCGAATACTACGAAAACGGAAAGCTGATAAAAATAGTTGAGAGTAAAACAGATTAAACACAAGTAATAACATTGTTTTTCACCTAAAAACATTTTAATACCTATACAAAATGAAGCCAATTAAAATTCGATTGACTGTAAATACAAACTTTATAAAATTAAATACTATGTTCTTCTCCTGTAACTACTGAATCACTTCCAGAAAAAATATTGGGAGGCAAAGTTTAGTATGCTATATGAAGAATTATTCAAAGAATGTTGAAAATTTAAACAAACTTTTTTCAATTGTTTATGCTAACTAAATTTATTTCACTATTAAAAATATTCACCTAGATAGAAATAGATAAAGATAAAGAAGTTAGGCTTAAAACTAAGTTGGTAATAATTTTTGAAAATAAGAAAAGTACAAAAAGAACAAGATGAAAAAACTGATTTTAGCAATATTATTATCACTTCAAAATTTTGCATACTCACAAAGAGTAGATTTAAGAAAATTGACTTTAAATAGTAATATCATTCTTTTTGTTGAGAGAAATGACTATGATTATTATTTAAAACCTATAAATGATCATTTTAGCGAGAGTGAAATTAAAATAAAATCAACACAGCAAATATTAAAAAACAATATAAATAAAAAATTCCTTAACAAGTACATTTATATCCCTTTAGAAGGAAATGATTTTTATGACAATGGAAAAATAAATGGCGAGGATTTTATGGGAATTGCTGAAATATCAGAACCGAATAAAAAATATTATAGTATTCTCTTTTTGAAAAAAAAGAAATCAAAACTTGTTTTGTTTGCACATATAAGTAGAACTGATTTTGACTGGAAAAATCTAATAAAAAAAATTAACGACATTCAAAAAATTGAATACATAACTTCAAAAAAAGAGACTTACAAAAAAAGTATAGATTACTATCTTAAATACAATGATTATCCAAGCTCTGAATTTATCAATTATTATAAAAGTATAAATATTTTAAAATCAGATAGTTTAGAATTAGATAATGATCAATTAATTATAGTCAAAGAAAAGTTTTTAAATGGTATTGAGATATATTATAATTTAATATCGGAAAAATTCCCTAAAGAAGTTTCAAAGTATTATGTTCAAAAAATGAAGAAAATAAGTGAAACCGAGAATATAGAAGAAATTTCCTTTTATGATTTTACAGAAGCCTACGAAAGAGCAACGCAAACAGGATTTATGGATGAAAGTGAAATGGGAAAGTTAAAAAACAAACTAACAGATGATTACGAGTTAATTTTCGAAGAAAAACAGAAAATAATGAAGATGTTAATTGAAAATGCAGAAAAGAAAAACTATCATTAACATCTAAGGTTTCTTTCCAATATAAGTTGTGAAGCTATTTTAAAAAATCTCGTAAAAAATGAGTGTTAATATTTTAAATTTTGAATGTTAAGTAATGAACTATTGAAAACACGGCATTCGCGTTTAAAAAATTGCCACAGATTACTATGATTAAAGCAACCAACCTTTCAAAAAAGAATTTATAAAGAAAGCAAAGGGCATCGTGTTGAAGGTTGCTCACAAGGAAGTGAAACATTTGATGTTGATAAATATAATATTCTCAAAACCGAATACTACGAAAACGGAAAGCTGATAAAAACAGTTGAGAGTAAAACAGATTAAACAAGCAAAAGTATTTTTTGGTCAAAATATTTCGATAACTAAACAAACAAAAAACTATGAATTTTACGGATCTAAATTTCTCACAAGAAGTAAAAAAGGATTTTAACCAACATAGTGGCACAACATTAAAAGTTGATAATGTAGAATACTTTGAATCTTCAAAAAGAGACCATGCTCATTTTACAGATGAAAACGGTAATCAATATATGTATGCAGCCAATTATTATGTAAGTATAAATAGACAAGAAATTGCAATTGGCAAAAACATACTTAGAGATGGACGGATTGTAACACGTACTAACAATTACAATGAAGTAATAGAAAAGGCTTTTTCTTATTTTGAGCCTTACATTGTACTTTCTTCAAATTTAACAATTTAATAACACTCATTTTTGATATTCCACCGCGATTTAGCTAAGAATTTAGATTGTTATAACTATTTAACCTACAAACACTCATTCTTTTTGCCATACGAATAAAGTAATAGCTAGGGTCTGCTGAAAAACTCAGCATACAAATTTAATTTTTAGATTTTTCGGACTCATAAAATATGCATAGCAACCATAAAATGGTGTTATGGATAATTTTTTTGTTTGGTGTTTTATTTTATTGAAAAAGTTAATCACTAATCCCCATAGTAGTGCTACCTGAGCCAATTTGACTAGGTTTAACACTAATATTATACATGCAATCCATGTTTCACTTGTATAGGAAAGCCTAGCTTTGATTCGGTCTAAACCATATCCTGTTTTAGCTTGTCCAAATTTCGCTTCTATTGGATTGCGTTCTCCTGGACTTACTTGATTTGACAATGCCTTTTTGGATGGTCTTCCCAAAGGTTTGGCTTTGAGTAGAATCCCGTTTTCTTTTAGATAAGCTCTATTCTCTCTGTTGCAATATATCTTGTCAGCTAAGACTTCTTTTGGATAGTTCCCGAATCTAGCTTTGTATTTTTCAACACTATTTTTTAACCGTGCTCCTTCATTAAAAGCATCCCAAGATAAATCATCTAAAAAACTCATGCCATCAACCATCGACAGGTTGATTTTTGCACCAAATTCTACTTTTGCTTTTGACTTACCTCTTACAATAGGTCGTACATGAGGCTGATGAATACTCACTATTCGATGTTCAATACTGTGGGTTTTCTTGTCATACATTTGTTTCTGTTGGTCGTACAAGTGTTGTATGACTAGCCAATATTTGTATTCTTTTGGAGCAAATGGAATTATTTCAAAACTGTCTAATAATAAGTGGATAGAGTTTATATTGCGTTTGAGATAGCTTAATTGTTTTTTAATTGCAGTTCGTATTTCCTTCTTGCTTTTACTCTTTTTTTGTGCTGTTTTTAAATACTCTTTTCGAGCTTTTTCTCTGTAATTCCTTGGCTTTTTAGTAATAGATGAATTACAAAAAAGTAAATCAATCAACTCCTCAGATTTCTCTCTACTATCATTCAATAAGTCTAAATCGGTAGGATATGCAATATCTTGTGGACATGCAGTAGCATCTAAAATTAAACTACCATTATGAAAATCATCTTGGTTATGGTTTTTATCGATTTTATTTGATAATTCTATGCCTTGTTTTATCTTAACAATACGCTCATTGATTGCATTAATCTGTTCTAAACCTAATCGTTTACGAAACTCTACAAATAAAGAAGCATCAAAAGGAGGTTCATCTGTGAAAGAAGAATAACCCAAGAAATACTGCATATAAATGTTTTCACTGATTTGGTCAACGGTTTCTCTATCATCTAAATCGCAAAGATGTTTAATGATTATCGAACCTATTACTATTCGAGGATTTAGAGCTGGTCGACCCGTGTGTTTTTCTGGGACTCCTTTCCAGTACATTTCACATATTTCATCCCAAGGTAATAGTTTGGAAAGTAGCACCCATCTATTATTAGGATTTAATTTTCTGTCGAATGGACTCTCAAATCCTTCTATAACCAACTGTTTTGGACTTGTATATTGAGGTGCAGGTGCACGCTTTTTTGAAGGTCTTTTCATATTTCCTTGCACTTAGACATTCAAATATAGATTTATCTTGTTGATTTTCAAGGTGATTATGGTTTTTCAGCAGACCCTATTTATTAGCAGAAATAATTAAAGCTGGTATGGGATGGCATTATAAAAAATATTCAAGTTCTAAAGAATTGGCTTTGCTTGAAGAAAATGTTAAGAAAAACAAGGTTGGTTTGTGGTTAGATAATAATCCTATTCAACCAGCTGAGTGGAGGAATAAGTGAATTAACGTTCCGCTGGCTTTAAGAAGTTGGGGATTTTTGTTTCCAAACCATTCCATTAAGATTGAAGTCAAATATACAAAAAGGTCTTTCCATTAAACATTAAAATCCCAATTTTTTAAAACCGATGTGCTTGTTGCACAACTAGAAAATCAGTCAAAATAGTATAAAATTAAAGAGTTTACAAAAAAATACACCTTGTAAATCATTTAATTACAAATAGTTGAAAATTCAAAATTGAATAATTTTATGTAAAATTCTAGTTGTGCAACAAGCACCGCTGTTAGGCACAGTAGCTATTTTAGACTTCTAAATTTTTTTCTATATGATTCTTCCTCTGTTTTAGACATATTTATAAACATTCTTAAGATATGAACTTCATCCAAAGAAGTGTATTTATTTCCTAAATCTTTTCTCATTGCTAATAACAATTCAGCAAACAATTTTAATGTTTTATATGAATCTTTTGAACCATTTTCTTCCTCATTTGTGCTATTATTTCTAAATCTACCATACTTTTCAATTACATCGTCTGATGCATAAAGTATATTATCGAAAGCTGTATCCATTGCATCAGCAATTTGTTTATTGTTTAGCGTATTATTTCCATTTTTTGTTTTAGTGTTTTTTAATAATTCTCTAAACGGTCTTATTAGTTCAGTATAATATTTTCTTTTCTCCTCGTAAATACGTTGCTTACTTTCTTTAATATCTTCTATGAATTTTGAAATAATAAAACCTAATGATCCAGAAACTAAAGTTAAAATAGTTGGGTCAATTTTTTTTATATATTCTCCATTGTAGAAAATGAATACTATGATAGAAATTACTACTAAAAGTAAAAGAAGTGTTTTTTTGTTTGTCTTAATCATCGGTGCTGTTTTGGTGCTATTGTGCCTACGTCCTTTGGCTTTAAGAAGTTGGAGATTTGGTAAGCCCAAAATTTCAGTTTTTCATTGAACTTCAAAAGTACAAAACAAAGTTTAAATTAATGACTAAAACCCCAATTTCTTAAAACCGCTGTTATAGGCTGTACTAATATTATTCTATTTTAGACTTTCATCAACGGTTTGTTGAAGTTTACTTAAATTTTCAATATTTTCAACCAATGATTTCGAGTAAGTTAATATTAAATCATATGCAAATCTTTCGGAAGTTAGAATTTTTTCTAAATCTTCTTTTTTTATTTGATTGTTTTCAGGCTTAAAAAATTTACTTAAATCAGTTAGATAATCAGTTGCTCTATTAATTACAATATCATAATTTGCTTTCAATGAATTCAATTCAGAATATGTTTTTTGAAATTTGGTAATATCATAAACATCTATTTTGCTTAAATTATTTGAATTAGCATTCCAAATTGTACTATAAATAGGATATCTGTTTCCATCCCTGTCAGCAAGAGAGTTAAAAGTTGGTATTGTTTTGTCTAAAGTTAATGCTATTAATTTTCCAGTAGCTGAAAATTTTTGCTGTTCTAATTCATTAGTATTAAGATTTAATGATAAATATTTTGTTATGCTTTCATTTACCATATCAGAAACAGCTACTGGACTTTTGTCAAGATTTGAGATTGGAAATAATATAGGTGAAATTTGGATTTTAGAATTTCTTAAAACTTGATCACCAGAAATAAGATTTAGACTTGATAACACTGTCTCAATATTAAGTTTTAATTCATTTGCAGTTTTTAGATTCGAATCTAATTCAACTTTTAATTGGCTAATAACATTTTTTTGTTCATTGATGCTCATTTTGTTGTTCCAAGTTTTCATTGCCAAAGTAATTATTTCCTGAGCTTGTTCGGAAGATATAGCTTTATTATTTGTCATTTGACACATTCTAAAAATCAACAAATCTAAATCTAGACCTTGTTGAGAGTATTGAGTAAGTTTAACAACTTCGGTTTTCACTGTTGCATTTAAATCTACACCTTCTGTACTTTCTAGTTTTGCTACCGAACCTTTTAAAGCAATGTCTACTGCTTTAGTATATGTTTTTTGAGGTTTATCACATTTTAAATTAACTTTTCCGCTTTCGATTTTTCCGTTTTCCGTTAATTTCAAAGTACCTTGAGATTTACAACCAACAATTATAGTTGTTGAAAAAGTAATTATTAAGTAAATGAATTTTTTCATATCTTTTGTATTGATTAATGTTTCAGTTTTTCAAGTAAAGCCACTAACGTTCCGCTCGGCTTGACGAAGTTTTCAAAGAGAGTTTTACTCGAATTTGAAAATTTTGTCAAGATTACAAATGTACGAAACGCAAAAGGGTTACGAACATTTGTAGGTGTAGTAGAGCTGGAAAAAACACACCTTTTTTCAGCGAACTAATATATAATAGCAATTTAAATTATGTTTACGGTTTTTCCGTACAATTTGTTAAAATTTCGCACCTGTGTCACTTACTATTTAGGTAATATTAAATTGTTTACTTATTGTATCTGCAAACTAACATAAACTATTTTCTTTGTGAATAGTTCACGCCATAGTGAAACGTCTACTGTATTCATTTAATGATTCAAAAAAATTACAAGGTTGCTATGTTTCCTTTTTAGGAAGAATACATTCGTTTTAGTATTCCGTCGATTGCGCTATTATCTCAATGCTTTGAGTCTTTATCTCAATGCTTTGAGCCTTTCTTTTAATGCTTTGAGCCATTATCTCAATGCTTTGAGTCTTTATTTTAATGCTCTGAGTCTTTCTTTTAATGCTTTGAGTCTTTATTTTAATGCCCTGAGTCTTTGTTTTAATGCTTTGAGTCATTATTTCGATGTTCTGAGCCTTTCTATTAATGCTTTGAGTCATTATTTCAATACTTCGAGTCATTATCTCAATGCTTTGAACCTTTCTTTTAATGTTTCGAACTATTATTTTTTGAGCAGCAAGCTGAGTGACTTAATCTTTAAATCAAATTTTAACAAAATGTACGGAAAAACCGTAACGATATTTGCCTTGATGATTATAACTTTGTCCTACGTTCTTTTAAATAAACAAACAAACACCTAAAA
>JASGCW010000273.1 GCA_030053945.1 Limnohabitans sp. | reverse complement strand
AATTATTTCTAAAGTTAAGGAATCTAATTGGGCTTGTAAACTATCTCTTTCAATTTTGACTTTATTTTTATTTAAATCGGCCTCGGTTGATTCTAATGTTTTAATTTTTTTGTTAAATTCTTTTACCTTTGCATTCAATTTAAAAATACTATCATTTAATGGTTTTATAACCTGTTTATGTAAACTGTCAATTGCTAATGTCATTTTTTGTATTTCATTTATTAAATCCTGTGTATAAACCTTAGAAACACCCAAAATTAACAATATTATTACGATACCTTTCTTCATAACTTTTAATTATTTTTTCTTTTATTTTTATAATAATTATATGCCTCTCTATTGTAATAATCTAATAAGTTATTGACGCTTTTGTATGCTTTATTAAATACATTTTCATTGATACCATAAATATCATTATTTATATCATTTAACTGATCATTAAGTGGTGTATATATTGTACTTGAATAGTCAGGTTGCATGCTGATTTCATTATATCTAGTTCCATTTTCTTTAATTTTTTTCTTTAAATATCTAATGTGCTTGTCAAAAAGTATTTTAGGTATTTGTTGTAAACAATTTTTTAATCGGGTGCAGTTATTTACATAACTATTATCCAGCTTATTTGCAAGGTAAGCTTTTGATTTTTGTATCATGTTACTAAGATCTGGGAAAGTGCTATTCAATTCGTAATTAGAATAGGTATATCTATTACAAGCAATTATAAAGTTATTAATTTCATCATATTTGGCTAATATGGCTTTAATACTATTAAAGGTGGTAACTAAACCAGTTTTCCCTAAATATGGCGAACTACTTAGCATTATCAGTTCGCTTCTAATACAGTTTATATCATCGTTTCTACATTCTGAATGACTAAACACAAATTGAGCTTGTTCAACAAATTTTAAAGCATATTCGGTGTAAAGATTTTTTGACAATATATCATGCCACTGGTTATTATCATTTTTATTTTTACCCAAAAAGCCATTTTTAAAATAATCATCTATGCGATATTGAATATTATGATAATATTTTTGACAGAATACATTATATTTTATTCTTTTTAATGAGTCAATCTCGCTTTCAATTCTTTGAATATATTGATTAGTAGGCAAATCAATATTATTGGGATGGTTAATATTTATTAACCATTTTGTTACAAAAAAGCCAATGATGGCTACAACCGCAATTGTTATATTTATTTTTACTGATTTCATTTTATTAGTTTATTTGAATATCTTCTAATTTTGTTGCTGTTTCCCTCTTTATTAAATCAATATCTTTAAATTTCTCAAATGACTCTTTATTTTCGATTTTTTCTAAATAATTAAAAATGTCACCTTTTTTATTTTCTTTTTTGAATTTTTTAAGGAGATTTTCATACTTTGATTTTTCATTATTTCCACTTCTTACCAATTTCCAAAATTCATCTTCAAGTGAGTTGCCACTTGGGTTTTGTTTTAATTCATTTAGTTTTTTTTGAATCAAATCAGCAATTTCATTTAAGTTCATAGCACTTACCTTTTGTTTAAATAAATATTTACTAATACCCTCTTTAAAGTTATTATCAATATCGTCAATAGCTTTTTTAAAATTTTGTTGTAATTCAGAATACTGTTTACCTTTCATATCGTCAATTTTACCCATGTTAATAGCAGTACGTATAGCTATAGCATTATCAATTTTTTTTAATAAAGCAGGGTCATTTGTAGCATTCTTAGTTTTACATTCTTTTTGGTATTTGTCAAGGATATTAGATTTTAATTCAATTCCATTAATATACGCATTTACTTTTTTGTTAAATTCACTATTATCTATTGGTAGCGGCGAAGTATTGTCATCAGATTCTTTATCTTTTAACACCTTTTGTGTGTTTTGGATCAAATCAGCAATTTCATTTAAGTTCATAGCACTTACCTTTTCTTTATTTAATACATTACCAATTTGCTCTTTAAATTTATCATCTATATTATCAATTGCATTTTTGAAATTTTGTTGTGAATCAGAATAGTTTTTACCTTTTAGGTCGTCAATCTTACCATCGTTAATTGCTTTTCTTATTGTAATGACATTATCAATTTTTAAGCAGAAATCGGGTTTTTCAGTTGATTCATTACATTTTATTTTGTAATCATTTAGAGTGTCTAAATTTAAAGCAATGCCTTCAATATAAGCATTTATTTTTAAATTGATTTCAGAATCATTCTTTTGTGTATTAGTTTCAGAAGCATCTGAATAAAACTGAAATATTAAAATGACAATTAAAACTACAAATAAACCCAAGGCAGAATATACCCACCAAGGCAAACTTTGTAGTTTATACAAAACATGTGTTGGTGGATTTTTTGATGGGCTATTTTCAGGATTAGCACCATGCGGAGCTTGTTGGGTACTGATTTTATTTAAAATTACATCTTTAGTATGCTCAACATTATTAGGTTTATACTCAAAAGTTTGGGGTTCGTAATCTTTACTTAAAACTGAAATTTGCCAAAATTTATCTATTTCATCTCCTTTAAATTCAA
>JASGCW010000272.1 GCA_030053945.1 Limnohabitans sp. | reverse complement strand
AAAGCCCTCTGGATAACTTAGTAAATAATATACATTAATTAAAAAAATGCGAACTCAAGTTCGTATAAGTAGATGTTCTCCGAAACGAAAAAAAGCACCCGTTCTTCGATTAAACAAAAGGAAATAAACAAAAGAAGTATTAACTTTACAAATTCAAGTTTTTAAAAATAAATAAATCACCAAAACATGAATATAAATTTTCTCAAATTAATAGCACTCTATACAATACTTACTTTGTCAAGTTGTAATACAGCCTATTCACAACTAGATAAATTAAAAGGAAGTTGGGTAACGCCAGATAATGAATTTTTAGAAATTCGAGATACTATAAATAAAAGTGATGGTTCAAATTATATCGGTACGCCCAAATATGATTTAGGATTAAGGCTTTACCAATATCAAGATACTTTAAGTTTCCAAAAACAGTATTATTCTTCGGCAACAAATTATGAGAAATTATACATTGACCGATATGATTTACAGATAATAAGATTCAATGATACAAATCTTGTTGTCAAGCCTGTTTCTGATTTTTCTAAATCGTTTTTCAATGACAAGAAAATATTGACTTTTACAAAACAAGAATATTTGATAGATAAAGATATTAGTTTTGAAAAAATAATATTTCATACTTCGTATTGTTTTGGAACTTGTTCAACTTACCATTTAGAAATAACCAGCAATAGAAAAACAAAATTACACGCAGAGCAAGTTTACAAAAAGCGTTCATACGAAACAGATAAAGATAAAATAGGTTATTTTAAAGGACAAATTAATGAAAAAAAATATGCAAAACTGATTAATAGTCTTCAAACCTGCAATTTAAACACATTAGAATTTGATGGGCAACTCTGTTGCGATGGTTCAGTTATAACAATAATTGTCTATTTTAATAGGCAACGGAAATATCTCAAATCAATGTTTCCTCCAGTTTTAGCAAATAATTTGATTGAAGCCTTATATGATATATGCTCTGAACATGAGTTACAAAGAACCGATGAGAAATTCGTAATCGAAAAATAAAAAAGTGATTTCGACCAATATAAAATGATAAGAAAAAAGGGCAAAAAGAGAAAAATACTGAGGGGGTATATCTCGACAGATACAAGAAAACAGAGATTTCTGACGATAGAAAACGATAAAAAAAAAGGTCAAAAAATACAAAAAATACTGAGGGGGGTAAGCCAAATCAAACTTTGACAACAAAAATGCACAATTACGTGTTGAAGAAAAAAAGAAAAAAAAGAAAATGCATCGGAGAACACCGCACTGCCGCCAACCACAGCCAAACCTGCACACAAACGCTCGACAGGCTGCGGTATGACGGCAGTGCAACCGTTATGTGCCATATAACTTTGCGCGAGACATATTGAAATAATTATCAAATGACAGAGGTTAAAAGAAATACTTTCATAATAACTGGAATCGGAATCTTAGGAATAATTCTGACAATTTATTTTTTTAAGGAATCAGACAAGACGTTGCCTAACTATGCAACTGTAATTGGCACAATTTGCTCTTTAATTGGACTTGCAATTGCATATGTGAATATAGTTGCTTTAAAGAAGGCATCAATTCTAATGACAAGTGAAATAAAGAATACTCTTCAAAAGGTTAATCAACTTAACTCTGTATCAGAAATATCAAAAGCAATAAAAACTAACCAAGAAATTCAACAATATTTACGTAGCAACAAAATTGAATTAGCACATCTAAGAACTTTAGATCTAAAGTATATGCTTTTGCATTTTAACAGCGACCCTAATCTTGCAGAATTAACTGTAAGTGACACCTATAAGCGGTTGGTGATAGAATTTGGAATTGATTTAAATTCTATAAATGACAATTTAATTAATCCAAAACGAAAAGTTGATTTTTTTAAAATAGTCAACAATCTAGAGGAATTATCAACCTTTTTGACACAATTTGAAACAAAATTAAAAACTATTAAAATATGATACCAAGTAATATTAAAGACCTAATCAATGCATTAATTGAAAAGACTATTCAAAAAAAAGCAATTTGGGATAAGACATCCAGACCCAATGAGTTTAAGCTTAATTTTGAAAAAGGAGCTGTTACCACAGATTTTTGGGGTGACGAAGATGGAGATTCCGTTGATTTCGCTATATACAATAGTTTTGGTGATAGGATTGATAGATCAGTTGCAAATAGAGGAGAACCAGACTTTCAACTAATGGCAAATCTGCATAATACTGCAATGCGCGAGTTTTATAAAGTTGACGAAACAATCTCAAGTTTTTTCGTTGAGGTTAATGAGGATAAAAGCATTGGAAAAAGAGAAATTGAAGAATCTCCTGATTTACCATTTTGATAATACGGCACATAACTTCAGCTACCCGTCAAGTGCGGCAGCGGTGGTTTTCGGTGGGCATCTTTCCGCTCAAGCTGGTTTTCGGCTTGACAGGAAATCGCCCGCAATCCGCACCTGCGTGTAGCTTCCTACGTTACCTGCAAACTCAAGCACTGCATCGTCTAAAATAGGTTGACTAAAAATTAAATTTAAATGAGAAAACAAATTAAAAACTAT
>JASGCW010000271.1 GCA_030053945.1 Limnohabitans sp. | reverse complement strand
GTTTTTTTTACAAAAAGCTGATTTTTTTAAGCTAATTTCTAAAAAAAAAATATTTTTTCATAATATCAAAATTTAATGGTTTATATAAAATCCAATTCCAAAACCAAGATCGCTATCGTATAAAGAAGACAACCCAATATTTTTACCTAATATATAATGAAGACGAACAGTGAATTCTTTGTCTGTATTCACGCTAAAATCACCTCTTAAACGCTTTGTTATAGGAATACCATCTCGCATAAGTTGAAACCTTAGATTACCATTCATAAATAATTCACCTTGAATAATAACAAGCATGGGTAAAGTATATTCAAGACCAATGCTTAAAGATCTTCTGTTATCCTTTGTATTTGTTTGACCAAATAAATTTTTATCATTTTTAAGATTTCCGTTGACATCAAGTTGTGGTTTTCTATAGCGCCAATCAAAACCAATAAAAGGCATTAACCATTGCATCTTACCAAAATATCTGCCAATATGCGTTTCAGATTCGTAACCTTGGATATCATTATAACCGATACGCCATTCTGTACCAATACTCCAACGCGTATTCTGAAACATGAGCGCTCCATCGTTACTATTGGTTACAAAATCATTTTCAAAATTAAAATAAAACGTTCTATCGTCTGAAAAAAGTTTACGTTGAGCTAGTTTTGGGTTAGGAATTAACGGATTGGTGGCTTGATTTTGGTAACTAAAAATTCTAGCCATACCACTATTTAAATGGTATAAAATATGACAATGAAAAAACCAGTCGCCTTCAGCATTTGCATTAAATTCGATTATTTGAGTTTGTCCTGGTAACACATCAATTGTATTTTTTAGTGGCGCATAATCTCCTTGACCATTTAAAATTCTAAAATCGTGCCCATGAAGGTGCATGGGATGTCGCATCATGGAATTATTAAAAATTTTAATACGAACAATTTCGCCTTTTTTAATTAATATTTTATCAGTTTCGGAGAGAACTTTATTATCTAAACTCCAAACATATCTAAACATATTGCCTTCTAAAGTAAAATGCAATTCTTTAATGGGTGCATTTGAAGGAAGTTCAGTATTTGTTGTAGATTTTAACATGGCATAATTTAAAGTAACAATTTTTGTTAAAGAATTATGTTGTAAGTGAGGCGTATTTTGATTTTTTTTTGAGTTTGAGAAACCAGTAATTTCGGGATACATCAATACATTCATATCGTGTTGATTCATGGTGCTTTTATTAGTTGGGATATGGTCATTTTGCATATTTAGATTCATGCCAGTTTGGTTATGATTATTATGAGTTGCATTATTCATCGTCATAAGTTCTAAACTATTATTTTTTTGCATCATGTTTGCCATCATTTTTTGCATTGCCATAATATTCACGTTTCCATTAATTTTCATCATGACATTCATCATTTTCATACCTTGAAAAAATTTTAATGGCGGTAAAGGTTCTTGTTTTTTAAGATTTCCATTACCAATTATCAACGAAGACGCGCCCGACCTATCCTCGCTTGAAGCTAAAATTTCATAGGAGCTATCTTGCGAAGGTATTTTAATAATTATATCATAAGTTTCACCATTTCCCATTAGTAACCGATCAACTTCAACGGGTTCTACATCGTTTCCATCTGCGGCTACTACTAAAAATTTACCTCCAGAATAATTAATCCAAAAATACGAAGCGGCACCACCATTTGCAATTCTTAATCTTAATTTGTCTCCGGTTTTAAAATTTGAACCTTGAATTGAGCTAATTTGTGTTTGTTGTTTTCCATTTAAAAGCACTTTATCATAGTAAACGTCATTAACATCCATAGCATCCATACGTTTCCATTCATTTAAAAATTTTGTACTTAAAAAACCTGCTCGGGCTGCTTCAGCGTAGCTTTGAACGGTATTTTTTTTAATGGCAAAAAAATCTGAATTAAAATGTAATAAGCGATTTACTTTGTATGGGCTTAAATCAGTCCAATCGCTTAAAATAACAGGGATATAAGGTAAATTATCTATGTGTGTTCTAAATTTGGGGTCGTTATTCTTTTTTAAACAAATAAAAAGACCATACATACCTAATTGTTCTTGCAATTTTGTATGACTATGATACCAATGCGTTCCATTTTGAATTATTGGAAATTTATAAATATGTGTAGCATGAGGTGGAATAGGCATTTGAGTAACAAAGGGAACACCGTCTTCTTTATTAGGTAAAAATAGTCCGTGCCAATGCAGCGAGGTTTCAGTTTTTAATAAATTATGAACATGAATTTCAGCTGTATCGCCTTCAGTAAAAACAAGGGTAGGCATAGGAATTTGCCCGTTAACAGCGAAAGCAGGCTTTGATTTACCAGAATAATTTACTATAGTATCTTTTACATAGAGGTCGTATCGAACAGTTTTTTGACCTAAGATGGGTAGGGTAGTATTGAAAATAATCAAAATGAAGATACCTATTATCTTAAAATCATAATTTAAATTAATTTTTAACATAATTTAACTATTTAGGTGCAAAGATATAACATTTCATTCAATATTTGAAAAAAATTAAAATAAATTATAGAAGTATAT
>JASGCW010000111.1 GCA_030053945.1 Limnohabitans sp. | reverse complement strand
TTATAAACTGCCTGACGAAGTAGGGAACTTGTATAAGAGTTGGCTTAGAAACGATAGAAAGTATGGCAAGAACGGACAGTTATTAGCCGACCAAAACTGGCGCTATCACTACGATGACGAAGGAAATTTAATCGAAAAAGAAAACGGACAAACCGCTTGGCAATACCATTGGTACGCCTCAGGAATGCTCGCAAAAATCACCAAACCTGACGGTATAGAAGTACAATACGAATACGATGCACTAGGCAGGCGAACCGCAAAAATAATTAACGACAAAATAACGCGTTACTGTTGGGATGGCAACGTACTCCTACACGAATTTGATTACAATGTAGAAGAACGACCAACCCACGTTTTAGACGATGATGGGTTTATCGTCCTGAGCCACCCCGAACCTGTTAACAATCTGGTAACGTGGGTTTATGATAGTGGTAGTTTTGTGCCAAGTGCTAAAATTATCGAGGATAAAAAGTACAGTATTTTAAGTGATTATATAGGACGACCCGCACAAGCCTATAACGAAGAAGGCGAAATTGTTTGGGAAGCGCAATATGACATATACGGAAAAATCACCAAGTTAAATGGCGATAAAACCTTTGTGCCATTTAGGCAATTAGGGCAGTATGAAGATTCTGAAACTCCTGATTTATACTACAATCGTTTTAGGTTTTATGATGCTGAAACGGGGTTGTATTTGAGTCAGGATCCGATTGGATTGGCGGGTAATAACCCAACGATGTATGGGTATACTAAAGATAGTAATACCAGAATAGATGTTTATGGACTATATAATGGCGAAGGAGTTAGAGATTTAAATGCTTATCATTCATTTCACGAACATCAATTAAATACAAATGAATACACATTAGCAGATAAAGAACATTTTTCAAAATCTAATCAAAGTCTTCACAATAGATTTCAGAATGATCCTAAATTCGCTGCCAAAATGGAGAAAAAATATCCTGGTATAACTAAACACGTATCACCAACTAGAAATGGAACTTTTAGAGGTACAGCACCAAAAGGAACTACTTGGCATCACGCTACATCTCAACAAGTTAGCAAAACAGGGGTTTTACAGTTAGTGGATATGCAAGACCACTCTAAATTTCATAAAATATATCACCCTGAAGATATTGGTGGTAGAAACGAATGGGGTGGCGGTACTGGATGCAGATAAACAAATAAATTAAAATAATATGATGACACCTAGAATGCCAATAAATAAGATTGGAGAAGAAGATTGGATAAAGAAATTGACAGATTTTTTAGCTGAATATGATGTTGATGTTGAAGATTTAGACTTTACATCAAAATATCAATTACCTTTTGATATGGAATTATATTATAAAAATTTTGGTGGTATAGAGAGTAGTGATTATATGTATAATTTATATTCACCAGATAAATTTATTGAAATAGAAAATTCTGATTGGGAATTTATTAATGAATATTTTTTAGGTATTGAGAAAAATAGATTTATAGTTTTTGGTGAAAGCCCAGCTAATGACCCACTATGTTTAGATTTAAAAACTGAAGAAATTTATCTATTCTCACACGATCCAATAAAACAAGAAAAAGTTTTTGAAAATTTCACACAATATTTAAAGTATGAAATAATAGAGACACAAAAACTACTAGGAGATATAGAATCTGATAAAAATGAAGAATTAGAATATCATCAAGAGTTTTTAAGTGGTTCAAATATCGATTATAAATTTAGGCTAATGAAATTTTGTTAGAGTTTTTCTAATAATAAAGAATATGTATTTTAATAAAAAAAGCTGTCATTTTCGACAGCTTTTTTTGTTTTGTTTTCTCCAGCTTTTATTTCTACCTGAATAAAAATCAATTCTAAATTCTTTAAATTTAACACTTAGATAAACTCCTATTACAAAAGCTATTATTAATAATATTATTTCGTACCATTTCATTACTCAAATATATAAAAACTATTATTGCAGTAATTTTATTTCTGTTCCTTTATACTCTTTAAAGAATATTTATTTTCTTGATAGGCTTGGTTTTCTTTTTCGTTTTTATAGGTGTTATGCTTACAACATCTAATCGATGAAACATAGAAAAAATTTTGTAAAAAATCTTAATTAGATACTATAAATATTCCTTTCTTTTTAAATATCTTTGCTTTAACTAGATTAAATTCTAGTGGGAAAGACTTAAAAAATAAAACCGAAGTTCGCACCTTCGGTTTTTATAAAAATTTAGGTCTTATTTAATAACCTAAAAAAGATTAAAATTTATGGAACAGTCTAATTTACTGTTGCAAGTCTTGGTAATTGCTGTAATTATCAAGTTCTTTAAAGAAATTAAGGACTTTTTAAAGTAACTTAAATCTTTTAAACCACTTGTTAAATAGGTGGTTTTTTTGTTTTATACGTGCAACAATTATTTCACGTTCAACATCACAAAGCTATAAAATTTTTAAACATAACAAAATTTATTTGCATATATATATATATGCAAATCTAAATATGTATTGGTTAATATTTGTACACTAGAAATTCAGGCTTATATTTTTTTTATTGTTGTATAAAAAAATTAATTTTTAAATATTTTTACTTCTTTCACCTTGATAACTATGGTTTTACCAAATAAAAAAAGCTGTCATTTCCGACAGCTTTTTTTATTTTGTTTTACATTCTAATCTCTTCCATTTGATTTATGTACTATAATCAAACGATTATTATTATCCTTAACACTTTTTAAGTATTTATGTTTTTCATAGTCTATACTATGAGTTGAACAAATTATATCTATATAAACCACAGTAGTTATCATAATACATAATATCACAATGATTTCAAATATATAAGGCATAATAGTCATATTTGTTTGATATGGTAATAAACAAACACTTATTGCAAAATAACACACTAGAAGTAAAACACTAAAATAATAAAATCCTTTCATCCCTTTTTTTGTATATGGATGATAAAAAAAGTATTCTAATTTTTGATAAATAAATTGTTTTGGATTTTTTTTAAACTCTTGAAATTCTTTTTTCAGATAACTCAAATAATTATGAGCCTTAAATAAAAATTCTATTAACTTAATGATTGGTAATATGTATTTGATTTTTTCCATTGTAAGTTTATTTAAAAATTTAAAAAGCTGTAATTAATGAAAGTTTATTTGTTTCGTTCTTTCCATATTTTATTTCCATCCATAATATTTACTTATTCCATCAGCGAGTACTTTTCCAGCAGCTGCAAGTCCTATTGTCCAAGATCCATCCATAGCCTTTGAGATCATTTTATTAACCCATCCCTTAACTTTACTTCCATATTCCTTTTTTTCAGAATCTTGATTATCTATATCTATTATTGCCGATAGTTCTTCAATATCTTCCTTTTCTACTTTGTTATCAGTTAGATATTTAGAAAGTTCCTCAAAATTATTAATAATATTAGCTTCTATTTTAACATTTTGAGAATTATCATTTCCTACAATTATTGTTGTATTATTGCCAAAAACAGCTGAGTTTAAAAGGGAGGAAATAATTTCTTTCTTTATAGAAAAATTTTCAACATTATTATTACCCACAGTTTCTTTTAATTCTAATAAAAAATCTAAAAGTTTGGATTTTACTGCTGTTACGATTTGAATTACTTGTACAACACTAATCTCTTTTCTTGCATATTCAATAACAAATCCATTATCAAAATCTCTTGATAAATAAGGATACATATTTGGAAGCACATTCAATCCTATTTTTTTAGATTCACTCATATCACACAAAGCTTCAATTCCAGAAATACTCTCTGTGAAATTTATTGTATTTAGCATTTTTGTTATATCCTTATCTAATCCTATTAGCGGTATTGGATAATTATTTGCAGTACTATATCCATTAGAAACTCTTCCAATCACTTGGCAGGGTAAAACTCTATAACTAGGTAATTTGTCTTTTGTATTATAGCCATTTAACTCGTTTTCAATCCAAGTTTTTAAAGTCTCATTTTTAAGTTCAAAAGCTAAAATTTTTGTTCTGATTAATATATCTGTGATAGAGTTTTCTTGTGTCGATATACTACTTATTAATTCATCAATAATATTCATTTTGTTTTTAGTTTGTTAATTTTAGAAAGATTTAAGCCCCAAACGCCTGTTTAGCTTTAAAGTTTTGTATATACGTATCAATCAAGTTAAAAAGAATACTTTGCGTATTTTCGTCTAAACTTTGCAAAGCAATAATCCTATCCATTATTTTTTTATCAAAATTAACGTTTTGCCCTTCTCCTAGTAAGGCATCGAGTGAAATCTCGAAAGTGTCTGCAATTTTTTTCGCAACTTCAATGGAGGGGATTGCATCTCCCCTTTCATACTTTCCAACCATTACTTGAGAGATACCTGTCTTAGTGGCTAAATCAGCTTGAGACAAATTACTCTTTTTCCTAAACTCCATTATTTGCTTACCTATATTCATAACTTAAAGAGGTATTTATACTATATAGTTATTGATTTAAACAAATTTATATAATTATGAGGTATAAAAAAATCTTTTAGTTCTTTGTGATTTTAAAATTAAAAGATACATTTGTGTCTAATAGTTTTAAAATAAAATTTATCAACAATTTTAAAAATGCAAATCAACCACATCAAACAAAATTTAAGTTTAAGCCAGGTACTACAACATTACAACCTACAGCCAAACAAAAATAAAATGTTATGCTGTCCATTCCACGATGATAAAACAGCAAGTTTACAAGTCAATTTGCAAAAAGACTTTTACAAATGCCACGCTTGCGGAGCAAAAGGCGACCAAATCCAGTTTGTACAAGATTTTGAAAAATTATCAAAACACGAAGCACTTTTAAAATGTGCAGCTCTTGCAAACAATCAACCCGAAAATAAAATCAAACCAGTAATAACAAAACCAATGGACGAGAACAAACGAATTGAATTTTTAGAAAAAATCTTCGATACATTTACAAAAGCGGTGTATATGAGTCCGCCAGCAAAGGAGTATTTACAAAGCAGAAACTTAACCGCATTATTAGAAAAAAGAGGATTAGTCGGTTTTAATTCGGGGCAGTTCCACCACGCAGGACGTTTTGAAAACGAAGCCAATCCATCAGAAGCACGTAAAGAAGTAATCGCTCAGGGTTTAGAATTTGGTTTATTATCAGAATCAAATATACTCTCTAAAACAGGCGAAAAGGCGTATAATGTATTTGGCTTAAAATCTATTGTCTTTGCCTTACGAAACCAAGCCAATCAAATCACAGGACTATATTACAGAATAGCAGACGACACCAAAAACTACAAACATTTTTACTTAAAAGAATCAAAAGGATTATTCCCTCATTATCCAAAACCTGAAACTAAAAAACTCATTCTAACCGAAGCCATTATTGATTGCGCCAGCCTTTTACACATTCCAGAAATCACAAACAATTATAGTGTATTAGCGTGCTATGGTACAAACGGCTTAACCCCCGAACACCTAGAAGCCATCAAGAACCTAAAAGAACTGGAGGAAGTTATATTTTTCTTTGACGGAGACAAAGCAGGAAGCACAGCAATTGAAAAATACACAAATGAACTTCAAACCTTAAACGTTAAACTAAAAACAACAAAAATTGAAACCCCTGAAGGCGAAGACATCAACAGCCTTTTAGTAGCTTATGAAAAAGAAATATTTATTGAATTATTGGAGAAAAGAAAGGCTGTCATTGCGAGGAACGAAGCAATCTTATGTGATAAGCCATTAGTTGAAAAAAAGAAGCAAGAAGCAAAACCAACTTTGAACTTTAAACCCTTAAACGTTGAACAAAAAATAAAACCTATCGACTTTTTAAAAGGAGAAAACCTACTCCACAACATCAATGAATTACTTGGAAAAATTGGAATAGTAGGCGAAGAAAACAACAGGTTATTACAATATGTAACAGCAACCACCTACAAAATGAATTATAATTTACACGTACTCTATCAAGGAAGCTCTGGAAGTGGCAAAACCCACACCATCAAACAAATATCGTTACTCATACCGCCCGAAGATGTCATTTATTTAACTAGGGTTACAGAAAGCAGTTTGTACAATTATAAAAATGGAGAATTTATGTATAAGCTTATTGTTTTTGAAGATTTAGACGGACTAAAAGAAGAAGCTTTACTGGCAGTGCGTGAAATGATCTCTAACAAAAAATTATCCTCCTCGACTTCTATAAAAGACAAAAAAGGCAATGCCGACGGTAAAATAAAAGAGGTAGAAGTTTCTTTTGCCAGTTTATCAGCCACCACAAAAGGCGAACTCTACGAGGATAATATGAGTAGAATTATAGTGTTATCGGTCGATGAATCAAAGGAGCAAACAAAACGAATTATTGAGTATAAAAACAAAGTCTATCAAGGCGAAATCAACAAACAGGAACAGGAACAAACCCGGTTGTTTTTAAGAGAATGCATAAAATTATTACAAGTCTATGAAGTCATAAACCCTTATGCAAACCTCGTGGAACTGCCCGAAAATGTACACAAACCTACTAGAATGCACGACATCGTTATGGGCGTAATCAATCAAATTGTACTACTCAATCAGTATCAACGAAACAAAACCTCACAAGGGCAATTAATCGCAGAGAAAGAGGATGTTATCAATGGGTTACTATTAATGAAAGACAGTATTATTTTAAAAATGGACGAGCTGGAGGGGAAAGTGAGAACCTTTTACGAATCCTTAAAAAAGTTTGCTGAAAAAAAGGCTAAAAAAGAAGATAAGAAAAAAGAAGATGTAAAATTTACACGCTTCGACATTAAAGACCATTACACGCTAAGCAAAGCACAAATAAACAGGTATTTAACCGATTTAGTTTCTTGTGAATATTTATCAAAATTAGGCAAAATGGGCAAAGGCAATCAATACAAAATAGCGCATTGGGACAACTTTAAAACCCTAACAGAAGAACAATTACAAATAATGTTAGATAAGTTAAAAGAGTAACAAAATGAGTCTAAAATGAGCCTAGAATATACCTATAATGAGCCGATAAAAAAACGTAAAACACTGTAAAACAACAAACAAAAGTAATCGGCGCATAATTTTAAAAAACAGTGTAGGACAATGGAGCATAAAACATCATACAAACAAGAATTATTAATACTAGGTTATAATAAAACATCAGTAGAACAACAAATTAGAAATATAAATAACTTCTTTAAAATCACTCAAAAAGAAATCCAAGAAGTAAAACCTTCAGATATTAAAAATTTTGTAAAACATTTTAAATCCAAACAATTACACAGTTCAACTATACGAAGTTGTTATAATCATATCGAAAAATATTTTATCTACTTAGAGAGAGAACAAAACATAAAAAAGAATCCTTTTAATTACTATCAATTAGAACTTTCAAAAGATAAACATACTATTAGAGAAATACTTACACAACAGGAAATTACACAACTCTACAACAAGGCAAACGCTCAGGAAACTATCATTTTACATCTTTGTTATGGTTGCGGACTTAGAGCCTTTGAAATGGAACAAATCACCTTAAACGATATTGATTTTGAACAAAAAACACTAACAGTACAAAAAGGAAAATACAGTAAATACAGAGTTATCCCACTAAGTGAAAAAATAAACCAGGATCTATTTAATTATTTACAAATCAATCAACACTACACTATGAAGCAGCAAAACATTTTATACAATCAAGCAGGCACTAAACTAAAACAATACACTGCCTTAGCAATGATGAAAAAACTAGCACAAAAAGCCAATATAAAAGCTAATGTAACCCTCCACGGTCTGAGGCATTCCATCGCCACCCATTTACTAGAAAACGGAGTAAATCTAACCCAAATACAACAGTTTTTAGGACACAAACAAATGGAAACCACAGAAATATATACTCGCGTAAGAAAACAACAATTACAGTATTTAGTGATAAGTAATAAGTGATTAGTCAACTTCTTAAACCTTAAACCTTAAACTTGAAACCTTAAACTTGAAACAAAAAATGACCCTCGAAGAATATCTCCATCAAAAATACAAACCCTCCACAATCGAAACCCTATTATACAACATTACAAACTATCAAAAACACATTACAAACCATCAAACAGCCCAATTAAAAGACATCTTACGGTATATCAAAATACTACGAGAACAAGACAAGAAACCAAAAAACATACACGGTATTTTATACGCTATAAAAGTATATTACAACTACTTACAACAAAGCAAAAAAAGAAAAGACCATCCTTGTAAAAAACTACAGCTTCAGGACAAAATCGATAAGAGTATAAGAACCGAAAAACTATACAGTACAAAAGAATTAGACTATTATTTAGAACAAACAAAATCGTATAAAAAACTAATGGTTAGTTTACTAGTATATCAAGGACTAACAGTAAAAGAAATAACCACTTTACAAGTACATCAAATCAACATAGAAAAAGCCGAAATAACACTAACCAGCAGAGAATTACCACTAAACGCCAAACAAATATATTTACTATTAGAATACCTCAAAAACAAAGACAAAAAACCAACTGATTTACTCTTTACAACCAGGACCAAAAAACCATATCGAACCAGAGAAATAAACGATTACATAAACTTTGGCAGGAATGAAAACCTAAAAATCACTCCACTTAAAATACGTCAAAGCCTTATAAAAAACCTACTGGAAACAAACGATATAAGAGTAGTACAAGTATTTGCAGGACACAAAAAAAGCTCCACTACACAGCAATACAAAACAACACAGTTTGAAGAACTAAAAGCAAAAATCACCCTTTTGCACCCTTTACAATAAACTTTAGGCAAAGAAGCCTAGAGCATTAATTATCAATTTTAATTTATTTACTATGACAAACAACAATGAAACTCCCAAAACTTGGGAACAGGAAAAAGATTTGATTTTATTAGCTCAAATCCTTACTCAAAGCCATCAATTAACCCTTATCTTAGACAACATCCATATAATGATGAAAGAGATAGAGAAAATTCAAAACACTTGGGAAAAAGTAGAAAAAAGTATTGTACATAAACAAGACATTTAACCCCTTAAACAACTGGCTAATTTAGTCGGTTGTTTTTGGTGTTGATATTGTTTATATAAAGTTAATTTTTTTGCTCTTGTAAAAATAACAATTACATTTAGGTTATTAATCATTAAAATAACACCTTAATTATGAGTACAAGAATAAGAAAATATACTGGCAAAGATGTTGATATGCTAGTAGCTTGTTCAACAATTATTGAAAACGCCATCGCAAACAAAACTTTTTTACAATCAAAAAGAAGTAACTGGACAGATGATTTTTTTACTAATCTGCAAAACAACATTAACAACGCTTTAGAACAACATTTAGGGATTGACTCAGCAAAAAACCTTAGAGGAGCTACACAAACCCTGTTATCTATCCAAAAACAAGCCTTAAAAGATTTAGCTGAAGTAAAAGTGCAAATAGCCGAAGATTTTAAAAAAGAACCCATAAAACAAAATGAAATACTTATTCAATTAGGATTTACAACCTATTTAAAAGAGGCTCAAAAAGGCGACCAAGAAGCCTTAGTTCAGTTACTTTATAAGTTCAAAACAAATTTAACCAATGATTTAAAAAACGAGATAGTAAACAAAGGAACAGCCGAAAGTATTTTAACACAAACAACTACTTATGCGGATACTTTAAAAAATGCCGATATTACACAAGAAACCTTCAAAGGTACTCGTAAAGAAATCACAGAAACCGCAATTAAGGCATTCAATGAAATTTATGATGATGTGATTAGTATTGCAAAAATTGCATCTAATTTTTATAAAGAAGAACCAGTTAAAAAGGATCTATTTAGTTTTACTAAAATAAACAAAACCTTAAGCGCACAAAGAAAGGCAGCAACCACAGAAAACACTCCAAAACCTTGATAAGTCAAGGTTTTTTTATGCTTATTCATTTTATAAAAACACTTGTCTAATCGCATAAGCTCATTGTCTAGTCAATCGGTGCCGTTGTCTGCTTTAATGCAGGCGTTGTATGTGCCACCTTGACACTTATTTACTTTATCTGAGGCATTGTCTATTTTAACTTGATAGTTGTTTATTTTATCTAAGCCGTTGTATATGTCACCTTGACACTTGTTTACTTTATCTGGGTTGTTGTCTACTTCATCTTGATAATTGTCTGCTTTACCTGAGGTCTTGTCTGAAAAAAAATACTTGTCTAAAAAACACCCAATTAATTAAAAGCGGTTTGCTTCGCAGACGTATTTGCGCCCACCCGTCCAACGCTCCCCAACGCTCCAGCGGTTTTTTCCCCACCCTCTAAGCCGTTGTTTTTCCCACGCTACAAGCCCATAAAAAAAGGCCTTTTGTTTTCCCAACCCCTCGCACACAAAAAAGCCTTTTTTTATTAGCTTGTCTCCCCCAACCAAAAAAACAACCGCTTCCCATCCCTCAAACCGCCCCCAAAGCTATGTTACATAACGGGTAGTTATAGTGCAGAAAAAGCCCTATAACGCCGTTATGTAAAATAGCCCCTCCCCTTGCTCCCACCCTCTGCCGACGCTTCTGCCACCGCACTACGAAAGTGTTTGCATTTTTTAAATTCTTTGTTCAAAAACCTGCACAAAAAGCCTGTGTACAGTAGTTCCCAGCCTTATTTGTTTGCTTTTTATCACAAAAATTTAAAAAAGTAGTTCGTGCTAACTGCTCCGCAGGGCTCGTTTTTTAAAACGATTGCTTAATGAAGTCAATCGCTCCGAATTTAAAATAATCGTCCAGCAATCGTTTTAAAAAACAAGCTACAACCGACTAAAGAACCTGCAAACTTTAGGCAAACACTCTCAGCCTGTTTTGTACTTGCTATACTTTACCGATAAAAAAACAATCCATTTTTTTTTCATATGAAATAAAAATTTGATTTATTTTTGAAATAATGAAACTGCTAAAACTGCTTTTTATCCTGTTGCTGATGTCTTGGAACTCGTACCCACGAGAACCAAAAGGATGTTTGTCGATGGCTCAAAACCGTATTGTAGAGGGGCAAAAAGTCGTACAGTGTTATAAACTGCCTGACGAAGTAGGGAACTTGTATAAGAGTTGGCTTAGAAACGATAGAAAGTATGGCAAGAACGGACAGTTATTAGCCGACCAAAACTGGCGCTATCACTACGATGACGAAGGAAATTTAATCGAAAAAGAAAACGGACAAACCGCTTGGCAATACCATTGGTACGCCTCAGGAATGCTCGCAAAAATCACCAAACCTGACGGTATAGAAGTACAATACGAATACGATGCACTAGGCAGGCGAACCGCAAAAATAATTAACGACAAAATAACGCGTTACTGTTGGGATGGCAACGTACTCCTACACGAATTTGATTA
>JASGCW010000021.1 GCA_030053945.1 Limnohabitans sp. | reverse complement strand
CTAAATTACTAATTTTGAACTGCTTGTTTTTTATTTAAAAGTTTAAATCACTTCATAGTATAAAAGCACAGTCAACAATTTATGATGCCGCTTTGATGCAAATAAAAGCAAAAGCAGAAAGTGAGTTACTTATGGCACACGATGAAACTCGAGATAGAGCAGTAAGCACTTTACGCCGTGCACTTTCGGTATATGAATATACTTCTATCGAAGAAGAAAAACTAGCCTATAAACACCTTAAAATTGTTTTAAATGCATATAAAAATATTGAGAGAGCAAATTTTGAAGCAGAGAGTTTAGGTCTTGATAATTTAGTTGCTGAATTACGTGGTGCAAATAACGTAGCTGCTGTTTCAGTTTTAAATCTAGAAAAGCATATTAATACAATCGAGCAAACTAATGGTGTTTTTAAAAATACATTTAACTCTCGTTCTACAAATAATATAAATACAACTGTATATGATACTAAATTATTGCGAAAAAATATTTTAAAGACATACAACGATCTTGCACAATATATTCTTGTGATGGCTAAAAATAGAGAAGATATTTTTTATAAAAATGCTTTTAGCGTAGTAAATAATGGGCGTAAATATTTTGCAGATATAATTGCAAGACGACAAGGAAATACTAGTAGCGGTATTAGTCCAGATAATTTGTGATATTTCTTATGCCATATTCTTCAAAAAAATTATTTCATTTAACAAAAAAAAGCGACTAACAAAATTAGTCGCTTTTTTTCAATTATTAATTACAAATTATAAAAAAAGTTGCGTCAAATGTAATTTTAGAAGAGGCAAGTTTGTAAATTTGGGTTAATCAAATTAAAAAAATTGAAATTAAAAGATATAAAAATTCTCCATTTAGATAGCAATCATCCATTGTTGTGGGAGCAATTACAAGCAGCAGATTTTCAGAATTTCGACGATTTTAGTTCTACAAAAGAAGAAATTGAGACCATAATTTCAAACTATCACGGAATAATAATTCGTAGTCGGTTTAAAATTGATAAACAATTTTTAGATAAGGCAATTAATCTTCAATTTATTGCTCGAGTGGGAGCCGGTTTAGAAAGTATAGATTGTGATTATGCTACTTCAAAAGGAATTAAACTCATAGCCGCACCTGAGGGGAATAGTAATGCTGTGGGAGAACATGCTTTAGGAATGTTATTGTCTTTATTTAATAAATTGAATAAAGCAGATAAAGAAATTCGAAAAGGCGAATGGAACAGAGAGTCTAATCGCGGCTTCGAATTAGACGGAAAAACTGTGGGTATTATTGGTTATGGTAATATGGGTAAATCTTTTGCGAAAAAACTCAAAGGATTTGATGTTGAAGTACTTTGTTATGATATTTTAGAAAATGTAGGTGATGATAATGCAAGGCAGGTTTCATTGCAAGAACTCCAAGAAAAAGCAAATGTATTAAGTCTTCACACACCTTGGACGCCTCAAACGGATAAAATGATAAATGAGACTTTTATTAATTCATTTGCAAAACCATTTTGGTTTATCAATACAGCTAGAGGAAAAAGTGTTGTAACAGAAGATTTAGTAAATGGTTTGAAAAAGGGTAAAATACTTGGAGCTGGCTTAGATGTTTTGGAGTATGAAAAACTTTCTTTTGAAACACTTTTTGAAGGTCAAAAACCGGAAGCTTTTGATTATCTATTGAATGCTGACAATGTTTTGCTTACCCCTCATATAGCTGGTTGGACCTTTGAGAGTAAAGAAAAATTAGCTCAGACAATTGTAGATAAAATAATTAAACAATATAGTGATGAATAAAACTTCGTATTATTTAGTGATTTTTGTGGGAATAATAACTGTTTTAAGTTTTTTTCCACACGCATTTTTAGGGATGCAAGCTGTATTAGATCATATTAGTAAAGGGGAAATTTCACCTCCAGCTGCAGAAGGTATGAGAGAAATATGGCTTTATTCGTCAATAATGATGTTGGTGTCTGGGTTGTGGCTATTACTTGTTTCCAAACAAATTTTAACAGGAAGTCATACAGCTAGACTACAAGTGCTTATTTTAGGAATTGGATTAGTGGTATTTGGGTTAGGCTGCGCCTATATCTCTAAGCAAATTGATGCAATGTTTGCGTTTACTATTCAGGGAATTATATTAGTAGTAGCAACTACAATAACATATAAAAAAGCCCATCATATTCACGACGATCAAATTAATTTGTCCTAAGATTGAAGAAGTTGAAGAATTGCTTAATTCTAAAGTTTTAAGCTGTTCTCATTTTTCATTTTCTTCTTTTTCAGCTAATTTGCGCTCAAGTTCCGCTTGAAATTCTTCCATAACTGGTTTTACAGTGCTTTCTGGTAAATCGGCTATACGAATATACATTAAACCATCTATTGCATTGTTAAATAATGGATCAACATTAAAGGCAACCACTCTAGCGTTTTGTTTGATGTATTTTTTAATTAAAACTGGTAAACGAAGATTTCCTGGTTCAATTTCTTCAATTATTTTGTCGAATTTATTTAAATCGGCTTCTGTTTCATTAAAAACAAAATCTTTGTCGGCATCTTTAAGTTTTACTTTATATTCTTTTTTAGGATGGATATATTGAGCTACATATGGGTCATAATAATGAGACTTCATAAACTCAATCATTAGCGATTTTGAAAATTCTGAAAATTGATTACTTATACTAACGCCGCCAATTAAAAACTTATGTTCTGGATGTCTAAGAGTAGTATGAACTATTCCTTTCCATAGTAAAAACAAAGGCATAGGTTTTTGTTGGTATTCTTTTGTAATAAACGCACGTCCCATCTCAATAGACTTGCTCATCATATCGTATAATTCAGGTTCAAATCGGAATAAGTCTTGTAAGTAGAAACCATTTATGCCATATTTAGCATAAATTTGAGAACCAAGTCCCATACGATAAGCTCCAGCAATTTGTTTCGTGTCATCATCCCATAAAAACATATGGTGATAATATTTATCAAAGTTATCTAAGTCTATAGATTCATTTGTTCCTTCGCCAACTTCTCTAAAGGTGATTTCACGGAGACGACCAATTTCATGTAGAATATTTGGAATTTCTTCAGCTTCTATTAAAAATACTTCGTAATTTTTACTTTGTAGTAATCTAGCTCCATTTTTTCTAAGTTTTTCAACTTCGGCCGCCATTTTTTCTTGATTTGCACCAGTAACAATTTGTTTTGCTGGTTTAGGAGGAGATTTTAGAATTGGATTTTGCAATAGTTTTGGATCCTCTCCAAAAGCATTAGCAAGCATATAGGTTTTCTTTCTAAGAAAATCGGTATATTCTTCTATTGTTTCATATTCATTTTGCTCCGTTACAGAAATTGGCTTCCCTATACGAACTTTAATCACTCTATCTTTTTGAGTTAATAATTCAGATGGTAATTTTGCAGTTCGTAAAGTGTCACTAATCTTAGATAAAAAGTAAAAAAGTTTACTGTTTTTTGCGTGAAAATAGATAGGAACTACAGGTACCTGTGCTTTTCTAATCACTTTTATTGCCCCTTCTTCCCATTCTTTGTCTACAATAATTCTGTCATCTTTGTAGGTTGAAACTTCACCAGCAGGAAACATTCCTAAAGGTTTTCCGTCGCTTAAATGTCTGAAGGTTTCTTTTAAACCAATAACACTCGATTTAGCATCTTTGTGTGTTTCAAAAGGATTTACAGGCATTATATAAGGCTTCAAAGGCTCAATTCTATGTAAAAGAAAATTAGCTATAATTTTAAAATTAGGCTCGCGTTCTAGCATTAATTTTAAAAGTAGGATGCCGTCAATTCCTCCAAGAGGATGATTTGAAATAGTTATATAGGCCCCATCTTTAGGGAGTCTTTTTAAATCTTCTTCTGGAATTTCAAATTTGATTTGAAACTCATCTAAAATAGCATTTAGGAACTCAACATCAGAAAGATGCTTGTTCCTGTCATAAATTTTATTAAGAGTAGAAATTTGAAGTACCTTCATTAACAACCATCCAGAAAAAGTTCCAAGAACTCCATATTTATCAGTTTTAATTGCTTTTGCTACTTCTTTTGCGGTGACTAAACCCATTTATGTTTATGATTTATGCGAATTACAAATATAATAATAATTCTTGTTAAATTACTTGTATGAATCAGTTCATAAGTATTGAGGAATCACATATAATTTGTAATGTTTTGAAATTCAGCAACTTGAAATGTATTTATTTTTTTGTTTTAAAGTGAATGTTTTTTCAATACTTTTGATGAAATTCTAAGTAATAAAATGAAAATCATCTCCTATAATGTAAATGGTATTAGAGCAGCTATTACCAAGGGTTTTTTAGATTGGTTGCAAGCGGCTAATCCAGATATAATATGTCTTCAAGAAATTAAAGCTACGCAAGATCAAATTCCAGTTTTGGAAATCGAATTAGCTGGTTATCCTTATCAATATTATTTTCCAGCAGAAAAAAAAGGCTATAGTGGAGTGGCAGTTTTATCCAAAAGAGAGCCTAAAAAAGTGGTTTATGGTACAGGTATAGCTCATATGGATAAGGAAGGAAGAAACCTTAGGGTAGATTTTGAAGATGTATCGGTAATGAGTTTGTATTTACCTTCAGGAACAAATATTGATAGACTAGACCACAAGTTTATGTATATGGACGATTTTCATAATTACATAGACGAATTAAAGAAAGAAGTTCCAAATCTTATAATATGTGGCGATTACAATATTTGTCACGAAGCTATAGATATACACGACCCTATTCGCAATGCAAAAATATCTGGATTTTTGCCAGAAGAAAGAGCTTGGTTGGATAAATTTATAAAGTCGGGATTTATTGATAGTTTTAGACACTTCAATAAAGAACCACATAATTATAGTTGGTGGAGTTATCGTGCTAATGCAAGAAATAACAATAAAGGCTGGAGAATAGATTATTGTTTGGTTCACGAACCATTAAAAGATCGAATGACTCGTGCTTTTATTTTACCTGAGGCGAAGCATTCTGACCATTGCCCTGTTGCAGTTGAAATTGAATAATATAAATACCTAGAAAAATGATAAAAAAAACCTCAATATTATTATTAGCAATTGCTTTGAGCACAACTTCTTGTGTTTCAAAAAAAGTATATGCAGAATTAGAAACTAAATTTGCAGAACTTAAAAAAGAGCGCAATTCATTAGCTGATGAAAATGAGCAGTTAAAAAATGCTAAGAGTCAATTAGAAACTGAAAAATCAGCACTAACATCAGATTTAGATAAGTTAAAGTCAGATTTTGATAAATTAAAATTAGAACGCGATAAATTAGCTTCAGAATATGCTGCTACAAGTAATAACCTGAAGACGCTTCAAAATTCGTATAACGCATTAGAGAAAAATAGCGACGAAGCACTTAAGGCTAATATGGATAAGAATCGTGAGCTATTGGCACAATTAGAAGCTAAAGAGAAAGCATTAGCATCTGAAAAATCTCGTTTGGAGAAAATTAGTAAAGACCTGAAGGATCGTTCTGATAGAGTGGCTGAACTTGAAGGCTTAATTGCTGCTAAAGAAGCATCAATGAAAAAGCTGAAAGAAACTTTATCTAAATCATTAAAAGCTTTTGAAGGTAAGGGACTTACTATTCAACAAAAAGATGGTAAAGTATATGTTTCGATGGAAAATAAATTACTATTTGAGTCAGGAAGTTGGACAGTAGGTACAGAAGGTAAAAAAGCAGTTGATTTAGTAGCTAAAGTATTAGGAGATAATCCTGATATCGCTGTTCTTATTGAAGGTCACACAGATAATGACAAAATAAATGGAGCAATAGGTGGGGGAATTGAGAATAACTGGGATTTGTCAACTAAGAGAGCAACTGCTATAGTAAATATTTTAGCAACTAATCCTAAAATAAATAAAGCAAATCTTACTGCAGCTGGTCGTGGTGAATATTCGCCGCTTATGAGTAATGATTTGCCAGATGGTAAAGCAAAAAATCGTCGTATTGAGATTGTTTTGACGCCTAAATTAGATGAGTTGACAAAAGCACTTAACGAAATTTAAAAACAACATAAAGCTTCAAAATTGTGAAGCTTTTTTTATTTTATTCCAATTATCTTTGCAATCATAATTTTAGAATTCGATGAAATATATAAAACTTCCTAATTCCAATCTTGAAGTCAGTGATATTTGTTTAGGGACTATGACTTTTGGGAATCAAAATACAGAAGCTGAAGCACACCTTCAGTTAGATTATGCTTTTGAAAGAGGTATTAATTTTTTAGATACTGCCGAGATGTATCCTATAGGTGGGAATGCTCAAATTTTTGGAAGCACGGAACGTTTTATTGGAAGTTGGATTGCAAAAAATCAACACAAACGAGACAAAATGGTTGTGGCGACTAAAATAGCTGGGCCAAATAGAGGGTTGGATTATATTCGTCAGCCATTAGATTTTTCAAAGAAAAGTATTCATGAAGCAGTAGAGTTGAGTTTAAAAAACTTACAGACAGATTATATTGATTTGTATCAGATGCATTGGCCTGAGCGAGTAATGAATATGTTTGGAAAACGAGGCGTTACCCAAGTTGACGATAATTGGAAAGAAAATATTTTTGAGGTTTTGACTGTTTTTGATGGATTAATCAAAGATGGGAAAATAAGAAATATTGGGGTTTCAAACGAGAATCCTTGGGGAGTGATGAAATTTCTCAATGAAGCGGAAAAACATAATTTACCTAGAATTACAACAATTCAAAATCCTTATTCATTACTTAATCGTCTTTTTGAAGTAGGATTATCAGAAATATGTGTCAGAGAAAATGTCGGGTTATTAGCTTATTCTCCACTTGGGTTTGGTTTTCTTACTGGAAAATACTTGAATGGTACGCCTGAAAATTCTAGAATGGGATTGTTTCCTAACTTTGTTCGGTATACAAATGAAAATTGTTATAAAGCAACAAGACTTTATCAAGATTTAGCAAATAATTTAGGGGTAACACTTGTAGAATTATCGATTGCTTTTGTTCATCATCAAAAATTTGTGACTTCAACGATAATTGGAGCCACAAATCTTGATCAGTTAGAAGAAAATATTAATGCTTTTGAAGTAAGATTAACAGATGACGTAATCAAGGAAATTGAAAAAATCCAAGAAACGCACCCTAATCCCGCTCCTTAGTTTTTCTTGATAATTAGTTTTTTGCTTTTAGTGTAATAGCTAGACTTTATGACATAGGTATAAGTGCCTTCACTCAATTGTTGATTATTCATTGTGATGACGTGTTTGCCACTTTCATAAGTCTTATTGTTAGTTAAGTCTAGGACTTCTTTTCCATTAATGTCATATATCTTTATAGAAACTGGACTGTCTTTATAAAGTTTAAAACCAAAATAGGTTTCATCTGAGGAAGGATTAGGGTAATTTGTAATGCTTGAAGAACTTTCTTCTATTTCAAAATTAGTTGTAGCTAAAGTACTTTGAGATACTAATGCTGTCCAAATACTTTTTACGGAACCATCTTGTCTTCCCCAAATAGGTCGTATAACACCATTATGAGCTGTAATATTTAAATAATCCCCAAAGAAAGTGGTTGAAGTAGGGGTAAATGGTGTTGCACTTATTTTTGTGTTAGTGAAAGTATTTCCGCCATCAGTTGAATAAGCTAGGTAAACATCTGTTTTATTATCATTATGATTTCTTCTATCATAAAACACAATATAGATATATCCATTAGTTTGATCTATAGCCATCCAATTTAAAAATTGATGTTTTCCTGGACTATCGTTATTTACTTTTATAGGAGCACTCCACGTTACTCCTTGGTCTGTTGATTTTGATAAGAAAATATCTGTATCATTAGTTCCATTTCTTTGGTCTGACCAGTTAATGTATATTGTTCCACGATTTGGACCATTACTAAGGTCACAACCTGTGACTGGAAAACCATTACATCTATCTACTCCAGGAACAGTTAAGTCCCAAGTATGATTGTTAACAAGAATCTCATTAGCGGTCCAAGTAGTTCCTTGATTGGTTGATTTTTTGAAAACAATTCCGTTTGGCCCAGTCCAAGAAACGTAAATTTCTCCATTAGGACCAACAGTTGGTACTGCTCCTTCCACAGTTTGGCTACTGTCAACGCAATCTCCATCTGTGTTGTTTAGTTTTGTTGGGGCAGTCCAAGTAATTCCTCTGTCAGTTGATTTTGAAAATAAGATTCTAGATTTGTCTGAAGTATTACTACTTCCGTAAGCATCAAACTCTGTCCAAGTTAGGTATATGTTTGAGGATACATTATCAAATACCGCCCATTGTTTATCTTGTGCTTTTGTACCATTTAAACCTGCATAACTACCGTCATTCCAAGTTACACCTTGATTAGTTGTTTTTTGACAGACAATTCTATCAATCCAATTACCAGGAGCAGGAGGATTTGATAAATGGAAATAATAAAAGTTGTTATTATTATCACAAATTATTGTGGGATCACCCCAAACACCATAACTAGCTGAGGAAAGAGTTCCTATGGTCCAAGTTTGTCCGCCATCGTTGCTTCTATACAATTTATTTATATTAGCACCAGCAATTAGTTGGTTGGTATTGTTGGGATTGATAGCTATAGAAGGCTCAGCAGGTAATCCCGTGTTGCTAATCATTATATTTTGTTGAGCCAGACTATTAAAAAAATAGCTGGAAAAGATGATGATAAAAATGTATGTTGTTCTCATTGTGGTTTTTAGGTAAATGTAGTGAAATATTTTAAAAACCAAAAGCCCTCATTTTTCAGAGGGCTTAGCAGGTTATAAATTACCTATAATTTTGTCTTTAGGATATTTAACTACATAACTAATCCTTATTTTTTTGGTTTCATTAGGTTTCAAGTTAATATCCCAAGTAAGTATTCCTGTTTCTGAATTTACTTTTGCACCATCTTTTTCGGTCAATTCAATTTCGATTTCTTTATCAGTTGAAAGTGGATATTGGTCTTTTAGTAACATATACACAGCTTCTTTTTTGTTATTTCGAAGTGTAATATCGTAGGTAAATGTTTGTTCTTTTTTAGAGGATAAAAATTTAGTTCCTGATTTATCGACTACTTTTTCACGTTTTATCGAAATTTTCTTATCGCGACCCATACTCAAATTAAGCGTATCTGCTGTTTGTCCTGGATTTATTTGAGTTTTACCAACATACATTCCTTCAAAAATAATATTGGCCTCACCTGCTAATAGGTTGTATTTACCATAATCTTTAATTTCGGCAAGTAAGAATGCTTCTTTTTCTATGCGTGGTGCTGCATAATATTTGTAAGTAGCAGGTAATTTGATGTCTTTTAGAGCAACACTATGCGCTTTTCCGTTAGATAAAATATCATAAGGAATATCAATATCAAAGGAGATGTTAAGTTGGTTTTCTTGGATATTTGTATAATCAGAAATACTTGAAGGAGCAGCAACCGCCATTTCCATTTTATTTTCATTTTCAACTTTCACACCAGCTGCCCTTCCTTGTAATTGATTATATACAATGCTTTTTTTATCCCCATCTCTATAGCCGTAATTTGGTTGTTGGTAGTTTAAAAACCAAGCATTTAAAATTGGTGCCTGATTATTCTGATTAGGATTTCCAGAAGATAAGGTTAGTTTTACTTTTTTCCAATCGATACCAGTGTTTTGAACTACTTGTGCTTTATACATCATATTGATTGGTTCTTTTACGTTTTCGACACGCAAATCATAAAATGGTGACCAAGAAGCATTTTGGGTTAGATACGAAATTTCTAGGGGGACATTGCCAGCGATAGTATTCATCACTTGTAATACAAGCTTTCCTGTAGACATTTTTTCTTCTTTACTGGTGTTGATTTCTAGTTTGGTATTTAGACGAGCTAAAGTTTTATTTAGTTTTTGTTCTTTTTCTTCTAGTGTATTAATTGAATTACTGATTTCTGTCCTTTTTGTTTTATAATACTCAACCATTTTGGTCAACTCCATAACACTTAAACCAGAATTTTGACCAAATACTTGTTGGTTTTTATCTAATAATTCGATGGTTTTTTGTTCTGCTGTTTTCGTATTGAGTAATCGTGTAATTTCTTTTTGTACTAATGTAATGCTATCGCGTACTTTTTTTATTGCAGGAGAATTTTTATCAATGTCATATTCGGAAATATAATCATTGGTAAACTGAACAGAAAGTACCGTCAAGCTTGAAGGAGCTCCAATTTGTACCGAATTCTCGTTGAGATAATTGGCTACATTTTTTACTACAATTTCGCTTGTGCCTGTGGGAAGCCCTGCATTAGTTGTTTGCGTAATTTCAGCCGAGTTAAAGTAAACAGTAGCTTCTTTTACTCGAGCATTTGTAAAAATAGGTTTTTGTGCTACAACAATTGTTGAAGCACAAATCATTATAAACGAAAATATTTTTTTCATATGTAGATAATTATTTGATTTTTATTTGTCATATGGTATCGCCTTATCTTCATTGGTGTTTGTTTGCAACAAACCTGTTGTTAGTGGCGATTTCATAACAAGAAGTTTTATACTCTATAAGAGTACAATTTACTTCAAAAGGTTGGGATATGATTAAAAAAAATAACTTTAGTTGTTTTTTTAAGTTATAAGTTTTCTAAAAGACCAATCGCGAATTATTTCTTTAAAACTTAAAGTCTTCTCCAGACTCTGTTTGAATAGAATCTAGAACAATACTGTCTTTTGGAATTTTTAACCTCATAAAATTCCTTGCTCTACCAGAAATCTTTATAGGAATGTATTGTCCAATAGTATCTTCTGAAGTTATTAATGATCTTCGAAGCATCAAGTTTTTTATGAATTTCTGATGTCTTTCTGCATACGATTTTTGATTGCCTAATTCGTCAAATTGCCACATAAATTTCTTAGGTTTAGGAACAATTGATGCTAAGTACAAACATTCGTTTAAACTTAAATCTATTGGGTTTTTATTAAAATAAAAAGCAGCGGCTTCACCTATACCGTACACATCTGGGCCCCATTCTATGATGTTGAAATAGACTTCAAGCATTCTTTCTTTTGAAGCAATTCTGTTATTTTCTAATATATAAACCAATAAAATTTCTTCTAGTTTTCTTGATAAAGTTTTCTCTCGAGTCAGGAAAACATTTTTTACAAGTTGCATACTTATCGTACTAGCGCCCCGAGCAAATTTTTTGGTTCTAATATTTTTTACAATAGATTGTTTGAAAGCTTCAGTTATAAATCCTCTATGGCGCATAAAAGAAGGATCTTCACTTGTTAATACAGCATCTTTTAGATAAGAAGGGATTTGATCTAGTGGTGTAAAATAAGGATTTTCAGCACCTAGAGGTATTGGTCTTTGCTGGATGCCATTTTCTATAGCTCTATAAACAAAGTCGGAATTTAATTTTTCAAGATTAGCTTGACCGTATTTAGTGATTTTTAAATTGGTTTTGTTCAAACGACTATCAAAAATTAATCGGTGTGGTTTGTTTTTGTTAAACTCAAAATGTAATGCATAATCAAAACTTCCTTCTGCTTCCATTCCTTCAAAATGGGTAAAAAGACCTTTTGGCAAAGCATCAATAAATGTTTGGGCTTCTGTATGAGGTACGTTCACTTTAAGTTTGTAAATAGTATCATTCTCTGTGTCATAAGCAACATAAGGCTTTATTTTTAGATTGTTTAATACAGCAGTAGATGCGTTATCTATTGAGATAAAATGTTTTCCAATTAAGAATCTATAGTCAAAATCTGCTTTTTGAATAACCACATCTTTTTTGGCAATTTTAGGATGGTTTATGGTGAAATTTTCGATGGAAGCTAATCCGTCTATATGAAGTTCACCGCTTTCAATATCCAATTTGTTAAGTTGGAAACGTATAGCATCAAATCCAGATTTCACCCCTATTTTTTTATAGATATACGGAATTTGAATTGCACTTGTATCTTGTGATTTGATGACTAAATCTGTCTTTTTTTCTCTTGGATTAGCTAGTCCGGCAATACTCCAGTTTTGGATATTATCATCTTCTGTTACTTGGACAGATGTAGTGAGGTTATGATTGTTTAAATCTAAATTAGGAATTTGAAAGGTAACTTTATGTTCAAAATCTTGAAAGCGAAATTCAAAATTTGACATTTTCATTTCTGCTGGAATAAGATTTAAAAGTTTCTGTAAAATACGATTGTATTTTTTTGCATAATTGCTTGAAGAGTCATCATTGTTTTTCTTGTCGGATTTAAGAAAAGCGTCAAAATTCTTGCCATTTTCATTTTTAACTAATTGAATGAAACCATCTTGAACTTCTAAATTTTGAATTTGAATATCGCCTGTTATTAACTCCCAAAGATTGATTTGAGTTTTTACTTTCTTGACAGAGAAAAGTGTATCTGCGTTTTTTGGAACTAGGTAGATTTCGTTTAGTTCTACAGATGATTTATCTATAAGTTGCGCATTCTTTATCTCAAACTGACAATTGTATTTGGTTTCAAATTTTGCTTTTGCTTCATCTATAACCATTTTTAATACATTATCTCGATATATCCAGACAATCCCAATTGCTATTAAAATTAGTAAAAGTAAAATCCCTAATCCTATAAAAATTTTGCGTACAATTTTATTCATATCTATTAAGAAAGACTGCTGACAAATGTAATGACTTCTTCTTTTTGTAGGGCATATTTTTTTTGTAATTCTGAACCTTCTCCCATTCTATTATAGTATTCTAGTGCTTTGTTAGCAAAAAATAACTGTTGATGTTTAGGAACATCTGGAATTTGCGGATAAGTTTTGTGGAATAACATTTCATAATAGGCTTGCCACTCACGTTCGTTTCTATCCATTATAAAATTTCCAGTCGCCTTTTGTCCTACGTGAATCATTTCATGCGCAATTAGATTTAGCATTAATTTGAATTCAAATTCGAAGGTGTTTTCTGGGATACGAATTGTTTGAGGTTTGCCAAATTCTCCTTCAGTTGTCATTAAAATATATTTAGCTTCTGCTTTTTCACGTAATTGAAAATCGCCAAAATTATTGTGTTTTATGTCGTAAGCTTCAATGACAAAATTAGCTGCTGAAATAGTTTCACCTAATTCATGATAAGTTTGAACTGTTTGAAGTATTTCTGCAAAAGATTTCATGATTATTTTGTTAATATTTGGTAGCTCATGTAACTCCATACTATAAATGCTATTGCGGCAATGGGTAGTGTGATTAACGAGAACCAGCCAACAACAGCTAGAGGGTTTAATATTTTGCCGAAAGGGATTCCAAATCTTATACATTCATCAGTTCCAGCTTCATTAATATTACATCCTAAACAATTGCCTATAAGACCTGCTATGATTGAAATTAGGATAGGTAATACAGCAAAGAATGCTATTAAAGCATAGCCTAATATAACTTTAACTATAGGTGATTCTACATAATTTATCATATTTAACCGAATAATTCGCTTACTACATCTTCAATTTTAGTGACTAATTTTACTTTTATTCCAAACTCTTTTATGGCAATTTTATTGTATTTGGAAATAAAAATGGTAGAAAAACCTAATTTTTCAGCTTCCTGAATGCGTTGCTCAATTCTATTAACTGGACGTATTTCACCAGAAAGCCCTACTTCGGCAGCAAAACAATAATCTTTATTTACAGGAATATCCTCGTTAGAGGATAATATTGCTGCTACAACAGCTAAGTCAATAGCGGGATCATCTACAGATATACCACCCGTAACATTTAAAAAGACATCTTTTTGTCCTAATCTAAAGCCAGCTCTTTTTTCAAGTACAGCAAGAATCATATTAAGTCTTTTTGCATTATATCCCGTTGTGCTTCGTTGTGGAGTACCGTAAACAGCTGTAGAGACTAATGATTGGATTTCTATCATTAGTGGTCGCATCCCTTCCAATGTAGTAGCAATTGCTGTTCCAGATAATTCTTCTTCCTTATGTGAAATAAGAATTTCTGATGGATTAGTAACTTCTCGTAATCCAGAACCCTGCATTTCATAAATGCCTAATTCTGCGGTAGAACCAAATCGGTTTTTTAAAGAACGTAAAAGTCTGTACACGTGATTTCTATCTCCTTCAAACTGGAGTACAGTATCTACCATATGTTCTAAAATTTTAGGTCCTGCAATGTTTCCGTCTTTTGTAATATGACCTATTAAAATGACTGGAACATTAGTCTCTTTAGCAAACTTAATTAGTTCGGCAGTACATTCCCGAATTTGGGAAATACTTCCAGCAGATGACTCAATATAATCTGTTTGTAGTGTCTGAATGGAATCTATGATTACAATTTCAGGTGCTATTTCTTCTATTTGTCGGAAGATATTCTGTGTCTTAGTTTCGGTGAGAATATAACAATTGGAGCTTTTTGGGTTTATCCTTTCTGCTCTCATTTTTATTTGCTTCTGACTTTCCTCTCCTGAAACGTACAAAGTTTTATAAGGTAGCTTGAGTGAAATTTGAAGCAATAAAGTACTTTTTCCAATACCAGGTTCTCCTCCAAGTAGGGTAAGTGAGCCAGGTACGAGTCCACCTCCTAATACACGATTTAATTCACCATCTGTCGTATTCATTCGAATTTCTTCGGTAGAATCGATTTCGTGAACTAAAAGTGGTTTAGATGTTTTTTTTATGGAAGAAGTTTCTGTTTTCCAAGCAACTTTTTCTTCTTTTTGAATTACTTCTTCAACAATAGTATTCCATTCTTTGCAAGCTGTACACTGTCCTTGCCATTTTGCAAACTGAGTGCCACAGCTTTGACAAAAAAAGGAGGTTTTAATTTTAGCCATCTATTGTTTTGTTTCTAATAGAGAAATTTAATTTTTAGGTTTTTCAGTATCTTTATTTTCCGTTGGCGGTGTGTCTGTAGCAGGTTGTTGTTCAGGTGTAGCAGGAGCATCTGGTACAGGTTGTGTCGTATCTTCAAAATTTCTTTTTGCTTGGCCACCTTTTAACTTATCTTTTTTAGGAGGATAAAAACGTTTAATATCTTCGGCTTTACTCATCATAAAGTCTTTAGTAAATTCGCCAATTTCTTTTTTTACAAATGAATTTTGATAAAACATTAAAGCCTTCTTGTATTCTTGTCTTTTTTCCCAGTAAACTGCCATATGATAATCATATAACATCGTTTTTTCATATTGTTCACCTGAAATTTGTGCTAATTCTTCATATTCATACCATGCTTCATGTTTTTTTATTGCATTTTCAATAGCAAGAAAGTCAGTATATCTAACTTTTAATTTTACACCTAATTCTTTCTCTATTATTTCATATTTCTTTCTTAGATATGCAACATGTCCTTCCTTGAGTGGTTCAATTTTTTCTTTGTATTCAGTATTTGATATTGGTTGGTAAAGATTGAAAATTTGATATAAAGCACTAGGAATGGCGCAAGCAGCAATACCATAATGAGGAATGTTTTTAAATTTATCAAATTTATAATGTACCATAGTGTCTTTTTTTACGGCTCTTATATTTTCATCTAGTGTCTTTATTTGAGTCTGAAATTTTTTTAAATCTAAATCGGATGTGGCTTGGTAATAAAATATTGGTTTTTTTATTGCATTAAGACGCTGTGCCACTCTTTGCTCCATTCCCAAGGCTAGATCTGGACTTATTGATATGAAAGAATTGAAAATAGGCATATCTTTGTACAGAAAAGTATTGATGAAACCAGCTGTGGTATCTACACCTGCAATTCCTCTAAAAGCAGAAATTCTATATTTCTTTTCAAGATGAGGCATTAATTCTGTACCTATAAAATCGAAAAAGGCACTACTTTTATCAGTTGGCAATCCAGATTTCTCATCCATTTCACAATCATCATAACGTTCGTTGTTTTTATTTTGACTGATGCCTACTAGAATAACATCGGGCATATCATCCCAAGATTTACCATATGTTAAGTTGGCGTCAAAGAGTCCAAACAGATATTCGCTATCTAATACCATAATCATAGGGTAGGCCCTATCTGTTGCTGTATCATATGATTTAGGAAGTTTTACGGTGATGTCTCTCTTAGTATTTAGTTTTCCAGAAAGGAATGATTCTGTAGTAATGGTTTGTCCATAAAAACATACCGAAACTAATGTGGTTATAGCTATAAATAGGTTTTTCATAATAGAATGAATTTTAGTAAGGTTAAGGCAAGATAATAAATTATTTATTTCTTGTAACTACTGGTAAGGCTAAAAATGCAAAAATTCCCATTGCAATTGTAATGACAAGTTGGGAAGTCCACACTAACCAACCAAAAGCATTTCCAGCTTCTAATGGAATTTGATAAAGAAATAAGATTTTTGCTATCAAAACTGGGAAGAAACCAAAACCACCGTTTGTAAAGGCAATTGTTAAACTTCCTATGACAAATGCAACTGCTATTGTTCCTAAACCAATGTGACTTGTTGCTTCAAGAGCAAAAATGGTAAAGTAGAACATTAATACATATGATAGCCAAATAAGTAAGGTATAAAATAAAAAAGGAATTTTGTTGGGTAATTTAAAAACACTCAACGCCCCATCTTTTAATCCATCGATTTTATCTTTTAACCAAAGTATAAACTTCCACTTAGAGTAAAGATAGAGATAGGTGAAAATTAGAAATCCGATAATACCTATAACTAAAATAATGATTAGCTTTTTAATAGGAATATATATCAGTAGGAAATTTTTTAGAGTGTTGAATTCTAGAATTAATGCGGTAAATATAAAAAGAAGTAGAATTATAAAGTCAACTATTCTTTCTGCAATTATAGTTCCGAAAACTTTATCAAAAGGTAGGTTTTTGTATTTTTTTAGGATAAGTGCTCTTGATACTTCGCCTGATCTTGGAATGGTTAAATTGATGAAGTACCCAATGCTTACAGCTAGAAAGTTTAACGTAAATCCAGAGTGACTATCCACTTGATTAAGAGTGTATTTCCATCTATAAGCTCTTAGTACATAACCTAGAATTGCTAAAAATAATGAAATGTAAACATAATTGTAATTCGCTGTTAGGAAATGACTTTTCATCTTAGCGATTTGCTCTTCTGTAAAAGAATTATAAGTATAATAAGTTAAACCTGCACCTAAAAGTAAAGGTATAACTAGACTTAAAAAAGAACTAAGTTTACTTTTCACAATTATTGTAACGAATTAGTTTCTTCGTTAGGAAAAATAATTGAAGGTTTAAAATTTTTAGCTTCCTCAATTTCTATGCTGCCATATGCTATAATGATGATGATGTCATCCTTATGTACTTTTCTAGCTGCTGGACCATTTAGAGTGATTTCACCGCTATTGCGTGGGCCAGTAATTGCGTAGGTTTCAAAACGCTCTCCATTGTTAATGTTTACAATAGATACTTTTTCACCTTCAAAAATATTTGAGGCTTCCATTAAGGCTTCATCTATAGTGATACTGCCTATGTAGTTTAAATCGGCACCTGTAACTTTTACACGGTGAATTTTAGATTTTACAACTTGAATTCGCATAGTGCAAATTTATATTATTTTAATGAAATGTTATCAATCAATCTAATATTGTTTACAAAAACTGCAATAAATGCTCTGTAATTTTTGTTTTTACTTTTTCTTTTGCAAGGCAAAAGTGTTTCTTCATCAGCAATTTCGAAATATTCTAATTCAAACATCTGTTGTTTTGAAAATTGAATTGCTACCCACTCTTCAACTTCTTTAGCACTTTTTATGCCAAAAAGTGTTTTTGCCTCTTTCAATATTTTATAGATGATAGAGGCTTGGTTTCTTTCTTGAGAGGTAAGGCGTTCATTTCTTGAACTCATTGCTAAACCATTTGTTTCTCTGTGTATTTGGCAGCCTACAATTTTTACAGGGATTTGATGTTTCTCAACTAATTTTTTTACAATTTGTAATTGTTGAAAATCTTTTTCGCCAAAATAAGCACTGGTAGGTTGTACAATTTCAAAGAGTTTTTTTACAATTGTCCCAACACCGTCAAAGTGTCCAGGTCTGTGTTTGCCTTCCATTTGGAATTCCAACCCATCGTATTCAAAATGTTTTGAAACGGTTTCGCCTCCATAAATATCTTCAATCGAAGGGGCGTAAACTATTATTTTAGAGTTTAAACTATTTATTTTTTCCAAATCGCTATCTAAGGTTCTTGGGTATTTTTTTAAATCATCAGGATTATTGAATTGGGTAGGATTTACAAAAATGCTCACGACAGTAATGTCATTGTCTTGTAGAGATTCTTGCATTAGTGATAAATGTCCTTGATGTAATGCACCCATAGTTGGGACAAATCCGATTCTTTTTTTAGCTACAAAACAAGGCTCTAAGTGTGATTTTAACTCATTTTGTGTTAGGAATAATGGCATTGAAAGAGTATTAAAATATATGCAAACTTACTATTTTAGTCAATATCTCCATAAAATTTTGTAATTTTGCGTGGATTTGTGTTCAATAAACAAAACAAAAATAAAAATGGAGGATAAAAGGATTTTGTACGTTTCTTCCGAAGTTGTACCATATCTTGCTGAAAATGAGGTTTCATTGATGTCTTATGATGTGCCTAAAATGATTAATGATCAAGGCGGTCAAATAAGAATATTTATGCCTCGTTATGGTAATGTGAATGAAAGAAGGCATCAATTACACGAAGTAATTAGATTGTCAGGAATGAATTTAGTGATTAATGATGTTGATATGCCATTAATTATTAAAGTTGCATCCATACCTAAAGAACGAATTCAGGTGTACTTTATCGATAATGATGAGTATTTTAAGCGCAAAGCTACTTTTACAGATGAAGAAGGTGTGTTGTTTCCAGATAATGATGAACGTGCAATTTTCTTTGCTAAAGGAGTGGTCGAGACTGTAAAAAAATTAAACTGGGTACCAGATATCATTCATGTTCAAGGTTGGATGGCATCTATGTTACCTATATATATGAAGCATTATTATAAAGATGATGCTTTGTTTTCAGAAACTAAAATTGTGACTTCAATATTTAGTGAAGGTTATGACGGTACTTTGGATACTCAAATGATTGAAAAAGTTATGTTTGATGGTATTCCAGAAGCAGCCGTAGAGGAACTGAAAAATCCTACTTTTGAGAATTTGATGATCTCGGCTATTAATCATTCTGATGGTGTGATTATTGCATCTGAAGGAATCTCATCAAATTTAACAAAATTTATAGAAGCTTCGGGAAAACCTTTTATACCTTTCGCCTCGAAAGAAACGTTTGCTGACGTTTATACAGAATTTTATAAAAATCAAATTTTAGGTTAATCGAATGAAGAATACCGTTTTTTTAAGAGTACTAGTTTTAGTTCTTGTATCTCTTTTTGTTGTTTCATGTGATAAGGATTATAATACCCTTGGTGGTGATATTGCTGGAGGAAAACCTTTTGATATAAAAGGTGAATTGTTTGATGTTGTTGTATATAATCAAAAAATTGAAAGAGTACAGACAAATAATTTATCAATCAATCAATTAGGGATTTCTAGTAGTACAGTTTTTGGTGTTACCAGAGCTAATTTTGTTACTCAATTATCTTTAACTGCAATAAACCCTATTGTAAAAAGTCATGCTGAAATAGATAGCGTTGTACTTACAGTACCTTATTTTAGTACAAAACTTTCAACAGATTCTAATGGAAGAAGTGAATATAGATTGGATTCCATTAGGCCTTTTACTTCTCCAAGTGGTAGTATTGTTTATCAAAAAATGGATTTGAAAGTTTATGAAAATGGATATTATCTGGAGGATTATGATGGAAGTAACTTTAAAAAGCATTATTCTAATGAAGATGGTAAGTTTTTTAATGCCAAGGGTTTATTGTTGAATAATGATCCTCGTGTGTCAGAAAATACAGAATTCTACCCTTCAAATATTGAATACAAAAAATACAAAGTTGTAGAAAGTCCAGTTGGTGTATTTACAGAAGATAGAAGTCAGGTAGAATCTCGTTCAACTCCTAGAATTAGATTGCATCTAGATAAAACTAGATTTCAACAAATATTGAATGATGCTAAAGATCCAGCTAAATCTTTCAATTTTGATACTAATGATAATTTTAAAAAATATTTTAAAGGGCTTTATTTTAAAGTAAGCGGAAATGATGGAGCTTTAATGTCTTTAGATTTTTCAAAAGGTGATGTGACCATATATTACAAACAAGATAAAGTAGAAGGGATTTCTACCCCAAAAGAAATGGCAAGTTTAACCCTCAATATGACGGGAAATACGGCAAATACTTATGATAACTTAGATGCATATGATGCTATACCTAAACCAAGAACAGGGGGTAATGAAAGATTGTTTTTAAAGGGAGGTCAAGGATGTATGGCATTAATAGATTTGTTTACAAATCAAACGCAATTTGATAGTTTTGTTAATAAGACTAATGTTATTGTAAATGATGCTACTCTATATTTTACTATTGATAATGCGGCTAATTTAAAAGCTCCAGTAAGAGTATATTTATATGATGTAGATAATAACAAGCCTCTGTTGGATTATTATGCAGATATAACTGTAAATGGTGCAGATACTAGATTGAATAAATATATCTTTGGTGGTATATTTGAGAGATTTGACGCAGCAACAAATACGAAAAGATATAAAATTAAAATTACCGAATTAGTCAGAAATATTCATAAAAATTATATTTCTGATAACACAACTAAAGTAAGATTAGGTCTTGTTGTAACAGACAATATAAATAATGTAAATTTAAGAACTCTTAAAAAGATAGGAGATACAGATTTGTCTGCTATTGATTATAAAGGAAATGACAAGCCTTTGAAGTATTTGCCTTTAGCAACGGTAACACAAGCATCTGGGATTGTATTGTATGGAAATCTTCCATCAACTGATCCTAATTATGATAAGAGAATTCGTTTAGAAGTTAATTATACTGAAACAAAATAAGAAACATATATGTGTGGAATAGTTGGATATATTGGTTATAGAGAAGCTTATCCTATAGTTATAAAAGGGTTAAAGCGACTTGAGTATCGAGGATATGATAGTGCTGGTGTAGTGCTGTATGACGGAAATGATATGAAACTTTCTAAAACTAAAGGTAAAGTTTCAGATCTCGAAGCTAGAGCAAATGAGGAAATTTCCCAAAGCGGCACTATAGGTATGGGGCATACACGTTGGGCAACACATGGAGTGCCTAATGATGTGAATTCTCATCCACATTTATCTAACTCAGGGAATTTAGCTATAATTCATAATGGGATTATTGAAAATTATGAGCCTTTAAAAAAAGAGCTTATAAATAGAGGTTATAATTTTAAATCTGACACAGATACAGAAGTGTTGGTCAATTTAATTGAAGAAGTTCAAAAGAAAGAAAATTTGAAATTAGGTAAAGCGGTTCAAATTGCTTTAAATCAAGTTGTTGGAGCCTATGCGATTTGCGTATTCGATAAGCAAAAACCTGACGAAATTGTAGTTGCTAGATTAGGTAGCCCGTTAGCAATAGGAATTGGAAAAGAAGAGTTTTTCATTGCATCGGATGCTTCTCCCTTTATAGAATATACTTCAAATGCTATTTATCTTGAAGATGAAGAAATGGCTATAGTAAGCCTAAAGAAACCTCTTAAAATACGTAAAATTAAAGATGATTCATTGGTAGATCCTTATATTCAGGAGCTTCAGATGAATCTTGAGCAGATTGAAAAAGGTGGGTACGACCATTTTATGATGAAGGAAATCTATGAGCAACCAAATGTTGTTAAAGATACCTACAGAGGACGCTTGTTGGCCAATGAAGGGATTATAAAAATGTCAGGTATTGAAGATAATATAGAGAAGTTTACAAATGCTCAAAGAATATTAATAGTAGCTTGTGGTACTTCTTGGCATGCAGGTTTAGTGGCAGAATATATTTTTGAAGAATTTGCAAGAATACCTGTAGAGGTTGAGTATGCATCTGAATTCAGATATAGAAATCCAATAATAGGAGAAAAAGATGTTCTTATTGCTATTTCACAATCTGGTGAAACGGCAGATACTTTAGCAGCAATAAAATTAGCAAAAGAAAAAGGAGCTTTTGTTTTTGGAGTTTGTAATGTAGTAGGTTCGTCTATATCGAGAGAATCACACGCAGGAGCTTATACGCACGCTGGACCAGAAATAGGAGTGGCATCGACAAAAGCTTTTACAACTCAAATTACTGTTCTTACTATGATAGCTTTACGATTAGCTAAAGCAAAAGGAACGCTCTCAAATTCTGATTATCATAGATATTTGTTAGAATTAGAAACTATTCCAGAAAAAATTCAAGAAGCATTAACTAGTAATGAAGTGACTAAAGAAATAGCTGCTGTTTACAAGGATGCCTCAAATTGTTTGTATTTAGGAAGAGGATATAATTTCCCAGTTGCATTAGAGGGAGCTTTAAAGTTAAAAGAGATTTCTTATATACATGCAGAAGGATATCCAGCCGCAGAGATGAAGCATGGACCAATTGCCTTGATTGATGAGCAAATGCCTGTTGTGGTCATTGCTCCAAAACAAGGACATTATGATAAGGTTGTAAGTAATATTCAAGAGATAAAGTCTCGAAGCGGTAAAATTATTGCTGTGGTTACTAAAGGTGATGAACAAGTGAGGAATTTGGCAGACCATGTTATTGAAATACCTGAAACTTCTGATGCATTATCTCCATTATTAACTACAATTCCTTTGCAATTGTTATCTTATCACATTGCAGTAATGAGAGGTTGTAATGTAGATCAACCTAGAAATTTAGCAAAGTCTGTAACAGTAGAATAAAGATATAAATGAGACCTAAAAGCGAGATTTTATCTCGCTTTTTTTGTTATATATAGTTAATATTTCAAGGCTATTTGTTATATAAAAAAAACTAAATTTAGCCCACTTGTAAGTTTTTAATTACAAATTAATTTTGAAATATCTACAAATATAGCCTAATAATATGCGTGCATATTATATTTTAATTAATAAATATGTTAAAATTTTGAATTAAATTTATGTTTAATTCAAATTACCTTATTTTATTCTTTTGTTTTTTAAATTATCTTTAATTTTTATTGATAATTGCTGTCTTTTTTTAAAAAAAATTGTAAATTGGCTTTTTAAACCAACAAAATTCAAAACGAATGAGAATCTATTTATTTATTTTGTCATTGTTTTTTTGCAGCATAAGTTTTGCGCAGAATACAATTTCAGGTACCGTTACAGATGCAAAAAATCAGCCAGTAGCAGGTGCAAATGTCAAGGTGGTAGGAAGTTCTGAGGCTACTTCAACTGGTTTTGACGGTAAGTTTTTACTCAAAGTAAAAAAAGAATTACCACTAACACTTCAAGTTACTATGATGGGTTTTAATCCACAAACTATTGAAGTTACTTCTAAAGACCAAGAAATTACGATTGTTATAGATGAACAATCGACTTCATTAAATGAAATTGTTGTGTCTGCTTCAAGAACTCCTGAAAAAGTTTTAGAATCGCCAGTTACTATTGAACGAATGGGGATGAAGGAAATTAAGAATACTACAGCAGCAACTTTTTATGATGGTCTTGAAAATATGAAAGACGTTCATTTTAATACAAGTAGTTTTTCTTTTAAGTCTATAAATACTAGAGGATTTGCTACTGTAGCGAATACACGTTTTATGCAGCTTGTTGATGGAATGGATAATACTTCTCCAGCTTTAAACTTTGTTTTAGGAAACCTAATAGGAATTTCTGATATTGATATTCAAAATGTTGAAGTTTTGCCGGGAGCATCTTCGGCTTTGTATGGTGCTAATGCGTTTAATGGTATTGTGTTTATGAATAGTAGAAATCCATTCAATAAAGAAGGTATTTCAACTTATTTTAAATATGGACAGACTACTCAGGTAGCAGCTGGTACTAATCCTTTTTATGATTTTGGAATTCGTGCGGCTAAAAAGTTTACAGATCATTTTGCGGCAAAAGTTAACTTTACTTATTTAACAGCTAAAGAATGGATAGCTGCAGATACTAGAGATTTGACTACAAATCAAACAGGCTTGTCGTTTAATCCAAACTATGACGGGCTTAATTTATATGGTGATGAGGTTTCAACTAACTTAAAAGATGTAGGTAGGTCTTTAGCTGCATTGGGTTTGATACCTTCTTCAGCTGTAAATCTTTTGCCTAATTACAATGTGGCTAGAACTGGATATAGGGAACAAGATTTAAATAGTAATGATATAAAGAGTGCTAAGTTTGATGCTTCGTTGCATTTCCGTCCTTGGGCTAACTCTTCTAATTCATTTGCAAAAGCAATCGAAATCATTGCTCAGCATAAATTAGGTTTTGGAAACACAATTTATCAAGGTGCTAATAGATATTTTTTGAGAGATTTCTATATGAATCAGACGAAATTAGAAGTTAAATCTAAAAACTTTTTTGTTCGCGGATATATGACAACAGAAGATGCAGGTAAGTCTTATGATATGCGTTTTGCAGCTTGGAATGTTAACCGTGCTTGGAAAGATGATAAAACTTGGTTTGGGCAATATGCAGGTACTTATATTCAATCGACTCTTGCTGGAGCTACACCTGAACAAGCTCATATAAATGCTAGAAATATTGCAGATGCAGGTAGATTTTTACCTGGTAGTGCTGAGTTTAATCAAGCACTTAAAAATTCAAATAATGAAGCTGATTTGACAAAAGGATCTAAATTCATCGATCGTTCAAAATTATATCATATGGATGTAAATTATAATTTGAAAGATATAGTGAAATTTGGAGAAATTCAAGTAGGAGGGTCAGCTAGGAGATATATAATGAATTCTGAAGGTACTATCTTTACAGATTTTGATGGACCGCTTAAATATAATGAGTATGGAGTTTATACACAGTTACAGAAGAAATTTTTAGACGATAGAATGAAATTTACAGGTTCTGTTCGTTATGATAAATCACAAAACTTTAATGGAAATTTCTCTCCTAGAGTTTCATTAACGTATGCTGCTGGTGAGAAAAAGCAACATAATTTTAGAGCTTCATTTCAAACAGGATTTAGAAACCCAACAACTCAAGATCAATATATTGGATTAGATTTAGGGCCATTTGCTTTGATTGGTTCAGCACCTGATAATTTAGCTCGTTATACTGAAACAAGAACAGTGAGTACAAGTGGTATTCCGTTAAATGGAAATCAATCTACAAAAGTTTTGACAGGAGAAGATGCGTATAATAACTCATTCTCATTAAAATCTGTTCAAGATTTTAAAGCGACAGGAGATGCAACTAAATTAGTAAAAGCTACAGTTGGATTAGTTAAACCTGAAGAAGTAAAAGCTATAGAAGTTGGGTATAGAACTATTATAGAAAAAATGTCTGTAGATATCACTGGGTATTATAATACATATAATAATTTCTTGAGCCAAATTAGAGTAATGACACCATATTATGGAACTGCTGGAACGCCAACTGCAACTGCGGCTTTGGTAAATGGAGATTCTAGATTATTTCAAGTGTACACAAATACTCCAGCCGTAGTTACTTCAGTAGGTTTTGGTGCAGGTGTTACAAGAAAAGTTTTTGGTAATTTCGAGGTAAGTGCAAATTATAGTTATTCTGATTTTAAATTCAATCAAGATGAAGATCCTGATTTTTCAGCAGGGTTCAATACGCCTAAACACAGAGTGAAAGGTTCAATAGGGAATGATAAGTTATTTAAAAACTTCGGATTCAATACAAATGTAAGATGGAATACAGAATATTTGTGGCAATCTTCTTTTGTTGATGCTATGGTGCCGTCAAATGTGGTATTTGATGCTCAAATTAATTACTCTATCCCTATGCTTAAATCTGTGATTAAAGTTGGAGGTGCAAATATTGGAGGTAAAGATTATATTCAAGTACCAGGTGCGGGAGCTATTGGACAACAATATTATGCTTCTTGGACTATTAACCCGTAATTCAAATTGTTGAATTTTAAAGTGAAAAAATTATGATAAATAAAAATATAAAATGGTTGCTAATTGCCTCTTTGACTTTAGTGGCTTGTAATAAAGATGAAGAGACATCTTCTGCAGATGCACCTGCAACTTCGGGGGCTGCAAATTTTTCAAAATATGTTGCGCTAGGAGATTCGTATGCAGCGGGATACAGTGACGGAGCACTTTTTAAAGCTGGTCAACAAACTGCTTATCCAGCTATTTTAGCTGGTCAATTTGCAGAAGCAGGAGGAGGAGCGTTTACGACTCCATTTACTAATGATAATTTTGGAGGGTTGCTTTTGGCAGGTAATCCGATACCTGGTCAGGGGAAAAGATTGTATTATACTGGGAATGCATCAAACCCTGTAGCGCCAGTTCCGGGAACTATTTCAACTGATGTTGCAAATCATTTAAGTGGGTCTTTTAACAATTTAGGTGTGCCTGGAGCAAAGAGTTTTCATTTGGTTGCGGCAGGGTATGGGAATACTGCAGGAATAATGGCAGGTTTAGCAAATCCTTATTATGCTAGATTTTCTTCTTCTCCAACTTCTAAAATCGTTGATGATGCTACTAATCAAGCACCTACATTCTTTTCTTTGTGGATTGGAGGAAATGATGTTTTAAGTTATGCTTTATCTGGCGGTACTGGAGTAAATCAGACTGGTAACTTGAATCCAGCTACGTATGGTAGTAATGATATAACAGATCCAAATGTATATGCTAATGTATTTAATACCTTAGTGACTCAATTAACAACAGGAGGTAGAGGTGGAGTTGTGGCTAATTTGCCTTATGTGAATTCATTGCCGTTTTTTACAACAATACCAACAAATCCAATTCCAGGTTTGTCACCTGCAAATGTTACGTCGCTTAACCAGTTATTTGGTGGTATAAATGCCGCATTATCAGGTGCTGGTTTACCAACTAGATACTCAACTCTAGTGGCAGATGATGGGAATCCTGCTACTATTGAAGCGAATCCGCTATTGATTGTTGATGAATCATTGCTTGATATATCAGTGCAAATTACGGCAGCTTTAACACCAGTTTATGGAGCAACAACAGCAACTTTTTTAGGAAATCTATACGGTAAAACACGTCATGCGAAAAATGTGTCAGCTTCTAATAGAGATTTTATCTTGTTAACTTCTAAAGGAGTTATAGGGACAACTTCTACATCAGCTCCTGCGCCATTTAATGTGGTAGGGGTTTCTTATCCTATGCAAGATGGGACTACTTTGACTATTGCTGAAGCGGCTGAAATAAAAACTGCAACAGATGCATATAACACAACTATTCAATCTGTGGCTACTAGCAAAGGATTGGCATTTGTAGATTTAAAAACAGCAATGAGTCAGTTGTCAAGTGTAGGTGTTTCTGAAGATGGTTATACTTTGTTATCTGATTTTGTAACAGGTGGAGCTTTTTCATTAGATGGTATTCATCCTTCACCACGAGGTTATGCTTATATAGCGAATAGATTCATTGATGCTATCAATGCTAAATATGGTTCAACGCTTAAAAAAGTAAACATTGGAACATACAGAGTCTTATTTCCAGCTGTTTTGAATTAATAAAGAATAAGAAAAATTTTGAAAAACCACGCGATTAGCGTGGTTTTTTATTTCTGAAAAGACTTTGAAAATTACTAGGTCTAAAAAAACAAAAAAAAATATTGATATTCTGTTTTAAAAAATTAACTTTGCACTCTGAAAAAACACATCGTTTTTTTATAACTTAAATAGCTATTTAATAAACACATAAGTATGTCTAAGGTAATAGGAAAAGTTGCGCAAATCATTGGACCCGTTGTTGACGTGGTTTTTAATACTGCAGGAGTAGAACTTCCAAAAATTTACGATTCATTAGAAATCACTAATCAAGATGGTACTAAATTAGTACTTGAAGTACAATCACACATTGGAGAAAATACAGTGCGTACTATCTCTATGGACTCTACTGACGGTTTAAGCCGTGGTGTAGATGTTTTAGCTACAGGGGCACCAATCCAAATGCCAATTGGAGGTGATATCTACGGGCGTTTATTCAATGTGGTAGGTGATGCAATTGATGGTTTAGGTGATTTACCAAAAGAAGGTGCTAATGGATTACCTATCCATAGACAAGCACCAAGATTTGAAGATTTATCAACATCTTCTGAAGTTTTATTTACAGGTATTAAAGTAATCGATTTAATTGAACCTTACGCAAAAGGAGGTAAAATTGGATTGTTTGGTGGTGCTGGAGTAGGTAAAACGGTGTTAATTCAGGAGTTGATTAACAATATTGCAAAAGGTCACGGTGGTCTTTCTGTATTCGCAGGAGTAGGAGAAAGAACGCGTGAAGGAAATGACTTATTACGTGAGATGTTAGAGTCAGGTATTATCAAGTATGGTGACGATTTTATGCACTCTATGGAAAATGGAGGATGGGATCTTACTAAAGTTGATAAAACTGGAATGAGAGATTCTAAAGCTACTTTTGTATTCGGTCAGATGAATGAGCCACCTGGAGCTCGTGCACGTGTTGCATTATCAGGTTTATCTATCGCTGAATATTTCCGTGATGGAGCTGGTTCAGATCAAGGTAAAGACGTACTTTTCTTCGTAGATAATATCTTCCGTTTTACACAGGCAGGTTCTGAGGTATCGGCATTATTAGGTCGTATGCCATCTGCGGTAGGTTACCAACCTACATTAGCAACTGAGATGGGTGCAATGCAGGAGCGTATTACATCTACTAAAAAAGGATCAATCACATCTGTACAGGCAGTATATGTACCTGCGGATGACTTAACTGACCCGGCGCCAGCTACAACTTTCGCTCACCTAGATGCTACTACGGTATTATCACGTAAAATTGCTGAGTTAGGTATTTACCCAGCGGTAGATCCTCTAGATTCTACTTCTCGTATCTTAACCCCAGAAATTTTAGGTGCTGATCACTATAATTGTGCTCAAAGAGTAAAAGAAATTTTACAAAAATATAAGCAATTACAAGATATCATCGCTATCTTAGGTATGGAAGAGTTATCTGAAGAAGATAAATTAGCGGTATCACGTGCTCGTCGTGTACAACGTTTCTTATCTCAACCATTCCATGTAGCGGAGCAGTTTACAGGTATCCCTGGAGTATTAGTTGATATTAAAGATACTATCAAAGGATTTAATATGATTATTGATGGTGAGTTAGATCACTTACCAGAAGCTGCTTTCAACTTGAAAGGTACCATCGAAGATGTTATCGAAGCAGGTCAAAAAATGTTAGCTGAAGCGTAATTAAGTAGGAAGTTAGAAGTCAGAAGTTAGAAGTTTTCTAATTTCTTCCATCTTCCATCTTCCATCTTCTAACACAGAAAATATGATTGTAGAAATAGTATCACCAGAAGCTACATTGTTCAAAGGAGAAGTTACTTCGGTTTCTGTTCCTGGGATAAATGGAGAATTCCAAATGTTAAACAACCACGCTCCTATAGTGTCGTTGTTAGGAAAAGGTAACATAAAAATTGTGGGTGCAAGCATTAAAATTGGTAAAGAATTTGCAGCAAAATTCAACAAGCTTAATGAGCAAACATATTGGTTGCCTATTAACTCAGGAACTATCGAAATGAATGATAATAAAATAATTGTTTTAGCAGACTAAAACAGTTGAATTATAAAAAAAAGTCCCGCATTTGTCGGGACTTTTTTTATTTTATATAGATTAAAGGTTTATTTTTTTGAGAAAGTATAAATCATTTTGGGTTGTTGTAACTCTTTTTTGGAATAATGTGTATTTTTTTTGAGTATTGAGTAAATACAAAGCTTATTGCTTATTATTCAATAAGTTTTTATTAATAAGGCTTATTATTTTGATTTCCTAAAAACTATACCTTTTACTTGAGCAAATTGCGGACTAAAAGCTCCAAAATGGCAAAGGAGATGTGGCAGCATTTCAATTGTTATAAAATCAAGAAAGATTTAACAGACAAGGCAACAACTAATGGCAATTAGATGCTATTGTTAGTGTTTTAAATATTTGGAAAATGAAGTTTTTGCTAATCTGGGTTTTGTGTCTGTGAACATTTGTGTCAAAAAATAATTAGATTGTCAAGTTGTAAGTTTTGTATGGCCTACTTGTAAAAACACCGTTAAAAAACGGTCTGAATTTGAGTGTTTTACCTAATATTTTTTTTTGAAAAATAATTTGCTTTGTATTGATAGAAAAAGTGAATACTGAGAATCTTGAAAGAGCAAGACAAGGATGTTGAAAACAGAATAAGGTAAGCAAATTATTTAAACTAGAATAAAATGGGAAAAATTAGAAAAGGAGAACTTAACCCTATAGAGGCTGTTAGTTTCTCAAAAGTTGAAATAGATCAACTTTCCAAAAAACTCACAGAACTAAAAATCAGCAAGCCACAAAATTTAGAAAAGTTTGCATTTGCTGTAAAGCAAATTAACCCCAATGCTTTGGTTCCGATAGAAAAATTACCTGAAGATGTAAGGACAACTCTTGAAATTTTGAAAAATGAAACAAAACGTTTTCATGGAGCCAAAATTGCTTTAAGTTGGTTTCCTTTTCCAATGAGATCTTCACCTTGTAATGACAAATTTGGTTATTTAACTTCAAATACTGTTAGGCAATCTAGTAAATTAGATATGAATCCAATAATTGTTAATTTATTAAATCAATTAGGCGGAATAATGGGAGACCCTTCACGAGATGTTGGACCTGATTCAACTATTCCAGCAGGATATACATATTTTGGACAGTTTGTTGACCACGATATTACATTAGATGTTTCTTCTGATATAAATAATGCAACAGATGCAACGTCTATTAATAATATGAGAACACCTGCATTAGATTTGGATAATATATACGGTAGAGGTCCTGCATTAAGTCCATATTTATATGAGTTCCCTTCTTCAGGTCCAAGCACAGCAATTAAACTAAAATTAGGTAAAAATATAAATGTAGGCAAAGGTGGGCCATCAACCAATAGTGGTGGTATTGCTGGAATGGCAATCAAGACCGATGCAGATGTTCCAAGAGTGGAAGGTACCAATACAGCTATAATTGGAGATCCGAGAAACGATGAAAATTTATTTGTGGCCCAATTTCAAATGGCAATGCTTAAATTTCACAACAAAGTTATAGATATTGTTGTAGCATCTGGTTTTACAGGCGATATTTTTGTGGAAGCAAAAAAAATAGTCACCCATCATTATCAATGGGCAGTTGTAAATGATTTTTTGAAAAGAATTTGCGGGGCATCAGTAGTTTCAAATTCATTGACTTCTGTTGCTGCACCAGTTGGTAGTAGTTTTTCAATGCCAGTTGAATTTTCTGTTGCTGCATATCGTTTTGGACATAGTTTAATTAGAGATAGATATTGGATAAATCATAATTTTATTAATCAACCCTTATCTGACGCTTTTAACTTTATCAGAAACCCAAATTTACCAGTTTTTAGTAATTGGGTAGTTGATTTTAATGCTTTTTTTCAAACAGGTATTAATGTTCCTGTTTTTAACTTTGCTAGAAAAATTGATAGTTTTTTAGCTAATGGTTTAGAAAGTTTGCCAGGGGGGAGTGGTATTATGGCTATGCTTGCTGCAAGGAATTTAAGAAGAGGTCTAGCAATGGGATTGCCAAGTGGACAAGCAACCGCCGCTGCCTTTGGAATTACACCAATGACAACTGCACAATTAACAAGTGGTTTGCCTGCAAATGAAGTAGCTTTATTGAATTCTAATGGAGGCATTTTATTAAACAAGACCCCTTTATGGTACTATATCTTACGAGAAGCATCTGTTTTAAATAATGGTAATACTTTAGGTCCTTTGGGAGCTAAAATAGTTGCGGATACATTTATTAGAATTCTAAAAAGAGATAGTGAATCTTATTTAAATAAATTAGGTGGTTTTACACCTTTTTTACCATCAGATGTTTTAGGTGATTTTACTGTAACAGACATTATAAAAGTTTCGGAAGTAAATATTCCATAGCAAATCATTCAATAGCTAAAGGTATTTATAAGTTGCAGATTGTTTCTTAACCGTACTCGTCAACATTCTACGGGTCGATTAGTATTGAAGAGCCAACAATGAAATAAAATTTACTCAAACTTATAAAAAATAGAAATTTAGTGTTGTAAACTTCTGTTGAGCCTTTGATAATTACCGTAGCTATTCCCTCAATTATGTGATTTCAAATGAAAAAAGACTTCAAAAAAAGAGGCATCATATACTCTTTTTTTGAAGTCTTTTTTTTAGATGATTTTTTGAGTGATTTCCTTCGTGGCTGATTATAAGTACTCTAACTTCAAAGTTTAAGAATATAAAAAAGGACATATAGGGTTTTAGATGTAATTTTTCTATACTTGATAAATGTAAGTAATTGCAAATTCCTTGTTGTGAATTATAGTAATCCTTAATAATGGTCCTTTTTAAGATTGAGTGATTATTTGATGCTGATTCAATAAAATGGACAAAGTTTCGATTAAGTAATAAGAATTAAAGCTTACTTTGGTTGATTGTTAACTTTGCTACTTTATGGTTGTAATTAAAATTACGGTTTTTTTAATGAACAAAGATAAAACTTCCTTGACCATTCTAGCAATGACGTTGAGTTGAGTGCACTTTGTGTATTAGTAAAAGACTAATAGTAGGAAAGGAAACGTCAGTATTTTAACAACATTTATTTTAGTTAAAGGTCAAAACTTTAAAATGATTTTACTCTAAAAAGGCAATTCAAAATGGGTAGAAATTTCTTAACTTAGCATAAAATAGAAATTATGAAGTCAAAAATTTTTGTATTAGTTTTTAGCTTGGTTTTATCAGTATTATTATTCTCTTTTAAAGCTCAATCTACTTGTGGCTTAGTACTAACTAATGCCAAAACTAATAAAAGCATAAAAGTTTGTGATAGTTATCAACCAGATAAAATTGAAGCAATTTTTGGACATTCTATTTCTATGGATAAAGAGCAACAAGAAAAAGATGAAGCCCCTATTTTGACTTTTACTTATGACGGTTTAGAACTTGTAATGCAAAGTAACAAAGTAATTAATTTAACAATTACTAATAAAAAATGGAAATTGAATGGTTTCACCATTGGGACATTATTGTCACAAGTAGAAGCAAAACACGAACGATACGAAGCTAAACATTTTAAAGACCTAAGATTTAAAGTGAAGGATTCTAAAGCTTTGATTCTTGTAGAAGTTGATGAGACTTCAAAATTAAAGAAACTCCAAGTGGTGTTTTAAGAATCATAATGTTCACTCATATTTTTTTAAATTTGCTTTATGAAGCAACTACCTCATTCTTTATTGACAAAACTTGAATTACGGAAACAAAACAATGCTTTACGGAGTTTGCCTACTATAAAGAATCTGATTGATTTTTCTTCAAATGATTATTTAGGTTTTTCAGCTTCGGGAGAATTGTTTGATAAAACACATCAATATCTTATTGATAATCATTTTAAAAGTAATGGCGCAACAGGCTCTAGGCTAATTTCTGGAAATCATTCCTTATATCAAATTGCCGAGGAGTATATAGCACAGTTTCATCAAGTAGAATCGGCTTTGATATTTAATTCGGGTTATGATGCTAATGTGGGCTTTTTTAGTAGTATTCCACAGCGCAATGATGTGATTTTGTATGACGAACTGTGTCACGCTTCGATTCGCGATGGCATTCAACTTTCATATGCTAAATCTTTCAAATTCGGTCACAATGATATTGAAGAATTAGAAAAATTAATCTATAAATTTTCTTCCGTCTCCCATCACCCTTCTTCCATCTTTATTGCAATCGAATCCGTTTACTCTATGGATGGCGATTCTCCTAATCTTGAAGAAATGGTTGCCTTATGTGAAAAGTACAATTGTTATTTGGTCGTTGATGAGGCTCACGCTCTCGGGGTTTTTGGAGAAAATGGGGAAGGATTATTGCAAAGCTTGAATTTACATAATCGTGTTTTTGCTCGAATTATGACTTTTGGAAAGGGGCTAGGGTGTCACGGTGCGGCAATCCTTGGATGCCAAGAACTCAAAAGTTATTTGGTTAATTTTGCTCGAAGTTTTATCTACACTACTGGTCTTTCTCCGCATTCGGTTGCTACGATTTTTACAGCATACCAACAATTAAGTATAGATGGTGTTTCAATTCAAAAATTGAAAGAGAATATTATTTATTTTAACCAAGAAAAAATACAACTAGGTCTAAAACCTATGTTTGTATATAGTAAATCGGCTATTCAATGTGCTATTATTCCTGGAAATAAAAAAGTAAAGAGCATTGCATTTGACTTGCAAGGAAAAGGATTTGATGTTAAGGCTATCCTTTCGCCAACAGTTCCTGAAGGGCAAGAACGTCTTAGAATATGCCTCCATTCCTATAATACTAAAGGGGATATTTCAGCTCTAATGCATTGTTTTTATTCGCTTTTGTAAAAAAAATAAAAAAATTTGTAACGTTTTGTTCTTTCGATTACTTACGACTTGTAATCAAATAAAAAAATGTTATGAGAGTAAATTCAACAACTCCAGTTTTAATTTTTATCTATTCAATAGGAATAGGTTATTCATTATTTAATCAATTTGTATTAGAAACACCTAAATTTGATTTATTAAGTTTTAGTGTTCTTGGGTTTTTTTTGCTTTTTTTGAGTAAACAATACCAACAAAAAACAAATTAGAAGAGTTTTAATTATCAATCATTATAATCAAGAAATGAAAAAAATATTCAAATCTACAGTTTTAGCATTAGTTTCAATATTTAGTTTAAATACAAATGCACAATCAAAAAAGAAATCTACAAATTCATTGTTATGGGAAGTTTCAGGGAATGGTCTAAGTAAGCCCTCATATCTTTTTGGAACAGTTCATATGATATGTGAAAAGGATTTTGTGATGAAGCAAAAAGTTACAAATGCTTTTTCTAAAGCTGAAAAATTAGTTCTAGAAATAAATATGGCAGATCCCAATGAGATGACTACAATGCAACAAATGGCACTAGGAAAAGAACCATTATCTAAAAAACTATCAAAAGAACAAATAGTTAGGTTAGAAAAAATTCTTAAAGATGCAGCAGGTATGAGTGTCAGTCAAGTGGATAATTTTACAATGCAAACAATTTTAAGTTTGGTTTCTATTAAAACGTTTGGGTGTCAAAATTTAAAATTGTATGAAATGGAATTCATTGAGCAAGCAAAAAACAAGAATCTGCCTATAGAAGGTTTAGAAAAGGTGAGTGAACAACTGGAGACCTTATCAAAGTCTTTTAGCGATGATGAAATGTTAAGCTATTTAGAAAAAAACTCTACTGATTTAACATCAAAATTAGTGTCAATTTATTTGAACGAAGACCTTGATGCCTTGTTTCAATTTACTACAGATAAGGAAATGATGTCGGAAAATTCAGCTAATTGGATGTTGAAAAATAGAAATGAAAATTGGATAAAAGTGATGCCTGAAATGATGAAAAGAGAAAGTGTTTTCTTTGCTGTAGGAGCAGCTCATTTAGGAGGAGAAATAGGAGTAATCAATTTATTGAGAAAAGCAGGATATACTATAAAACCAATTGTAGAATAGCGTTTTGAGAGACAAAGAACAAGAATTTTTAACCCGTATAGAATCTCATAAAGGAATACTGCATAAGGTTTCTAAAATGTATATGGATACTACGGACGACCAGCAAGATTTGTTTCAGGAAATAGTGTGCCAACTATGGAAGTCCTATGACAGTTTTAAAGGTGAAAGCCAGTTTTCTACTTGGATGTATCGAGTAGCAATAAATACTGCTATTGTTTTTTTGAAGAAGGAAAAAAGGAAAATAGATAAGTATGAGATACCTTCAGAAAATATAAAAGAAGAAGATAATGAAGCACATCTAAAAGAAAGTCAATTAGATCATTTTTACAAAGCAGTACAAAAGTTAGATAAAATTGATAAAGCCATTATCTTTTATCAATTGCAAGGGGTTTCACATCGAGAAATAGGAGAAAATTTAGGTATTTCAGAGGTAAATGCAAGGGTAAAATTAAATAGAGCAAAAGAAAAATTAAAAGAAATAATTAAAAATCAAGGATATGGATTTTAACGATATACAATCAGCTTGGGAGAATGAAGCAGTTCCTAATGTTTCACTTCCTAATAAATTAGAGAAACTAGAATCAGTCAATATGCCATTAGATAAAATTAGGAAGAATTTAAAAAAGGAATTAATAACACAGGTAGGCGCCATAGTTGTTATAGGTTTAATACCTCTTCTGTATAAATTTTCGGATAATTTGCTAGTAACGTTTTATCTTTTGTTTTTACCTTTTTTGGCAATTTGTACTTATTTTTTAATTAAACTATATTCTTTTTATAAGCGTATTCATCATCAAAATTTAAATACAAAAGATAGTTTGTATGAAACTTATTATGATATAATGTTAAACCTTCAGTTGTATAAATCATTTACCTATTCGCTTATGCCATTTGTGATAATGTTTGTGATGTTAATCTTCTTAAGGAATTATTCTTCTGAGGAAGTTTTACAGATTTTTACTCCTGAAAAACAAAAAAAGATTTTAGGGTTTGTTACAGGTCTTTTTGTTGGAGTTACAATAAGTGTGGGTTTTGTAACAGAATGGTGGGTTAACTTTTTTTACGGAAAATATGCCAGTGAAATTAGAAAAGTAATAGACGAGTTAAAAGAATAGTAAGCAGCCTTCGGGCTGTTTTTTATTTGTTAATTTTTAGAATCTTTATTTTATGTTTGCGAACTTTGCAATTAAAAAATGAAATGAAATTATTCATTACAGGTATAGGTACAGATGTAGGTAAAACAGTCGCTTCAGCTATAGTTACGGAAGCCCTTGAGGCAGATTACTGGAAACCTATACAAGCAGGAGATTTAGAAAATTCTGATTCCCATAAAATTAAATCTAGAATCTCAAATAATAAATCACATATTTTTGAAAACGCTTATGCGTTACAAACACCAGCGAGTCCGCATTATGCTGCCCATCTTGATGGTGTTACAATCGATTTGAAAAAAATTAAAGAACCTGAAACCAAAAATCATTTGGTTATCGAAGGAGCAGGTGGTGTTTTTGTGCCGCTTAATGATAATGATTGTATTATAGATTTGATTCAAAGTGATTATAAAGTAATTGTTGTTTCTCGTCATTATTTGGGCAGTATCAATCATACTTTGCTAACGATTGAGGCCTTGCAAAATAGAAAATTGGAGATAGCGGGAGTTATTTTCTCAGGAGATGAAAACAAAGCTACAGAAGAAATTATCTTAAGTAAAACTGGGGTGAAGTGTATAGGAAGAATTGATAACGAACCTTATTTTGACCAAAATGTTATTCGTTATTATGCGGATAAGTTCCGTGCTAATTTACTAGATTTATAAATATGACTAAGGCACAAATATCTCCTAAAGGATCTGAAGGAATTTTATCTCAAAAAGACAAATTATACAACTGGCACCCTTATACCCAGCATCAAACAGTTGGTGATTTTCCAGCTATTGTAAAAGGTAAAGATGTATTATTGTGGGACGAAAACGGAAAAGAATACATCGATGCCATTGCTTCGTGGTGGGTAAATCCGTTTGGACATTCTAATGAGTTTATTGCTAAAGCGATTTACAATCAATTGACGACTTTAGAGCATGTGTTGTTTGGTGGATTTACACACAATAAAGCTGTTGAATTGGGGGAGAAATTAACCGAAATACTCCCGTCCTCTCAGAAAAAGTTTTTTTATTCCGACAATGGTTCTACTGCCGTAGAAGTTGCTATCAAAGCATCTTTACAGTTTTTTTTTAACAAAGGAATCATAAAAGACACCATAATTGCTTTTGAAGATGCTTTTCACGGAGATACTTTTGGCGCTATGGCGGTTAGTGGTATTGGTTTATTTACCGAAGCATTTCAGGATTCGTTGCTAAAAGTCATTCGTATTCCTGTGCCAGTACAAGGCAAAGAACAAGAAAGTAAGTTCGCATTGCAAAAAGCGATTGAAGAAAATAATGTTGCTGCATTTATATTTGAACCTTTAGTTTTAGGAGCAGCAGGTATGGTAATGTATGCGCTAGAAATTTTGGATGAACTTATTCAAATAGCTAAGCAACATAAAATCTTTACCATTGCCGATGAAGTAATGACGGGTTTTGGTAAAACAGGAAAAATATTCGCGTGTAATTATTTGACCGAGCAACCTGATATGATGTGCTTGTCTAAAGCATTGACAGGAGGGACAATTCCTATGGCAATTACGAGCTTTACAGATGAAATTTTCAACGGATTTAAAAGTGATTCTATAAATCACGCTTTTTTTCACGGACATACTTTTACAGCAAATCCTACAGGATGTGCAGCAGCTCTCGCAAGTATTGAATTGTTACAACAAGAAGAAACGAATAACAATATCGAGCGTATTCATCAATTACATTTGCAATTTCAACAAAAGATTAAAAATCATTCTAAAGTAAGTGCCACTCGTGTGCTTGGAGTTATTTTTGCATTAGAGGTTAAGACCGAAGGGAAATCAGACTACTACGGAAGTCTTCGCAATACATTGTATAATTTTTTTATTGAAAACGGAATTATTTTGCGTCCTGTTGGAAATATTGTGTATGTTTTACCTCCATATGTCATTACGAATTCTCAATTAGAAAAAATTTATCAAACTATAGAGAAAGCTTTGGAAATGGTTTAATTTTGTCGCTATGATAAAATATGTATTTGGAGTTTTCTTCCTTTTGGTTTGTTTTGGCTTTTTGACAAATTCAGAGCAAGACAAAATTGTTTTTTTTGAAGTAAATCAACCCCAAAAAATCAAAATGTTTTGGAAAGATGAAAAAGGGAAGTTGTTTATTGATTTTTTGCAGTTAAAAAATAACTTAGAATCAAAAAAATATAAACTTGTATTTGCAATGAATGGAGGAATGTTTAAAAAAGATTTTTCTCCACAAGGTCTTTATATTGAAAACGGGGTCGAAAAATCTGCTATAGATACAAGTAATGGGGAAGGTAATTTTTACTTAAAACCAAACGGCATATTTTATTTAGATAAGAAAAATAAACCTAGTATAGTAATAACACCAGATTTTAAAAATTCCAAAAATGTAAAATACGCCACACAGTCAGGACCAATGTTGGTTGTTAAGGGGAAAATAAATGCCCAATTTCAAGAAAAATCTAAGAATTTGAATATCCGAAATGGAGTTGGAATATTGCCTAACGGAAATGCTATTTTTGCAATTTCTAAAGAAGAAGTAAATTTTTATGAGTTTGCTAAGTTTTTCAAAGATAGAGGTTGTAAAGAAGCATTATATCTTGATGGTTTTGTTTCTAGAATGTATTTGCCTCAAAAAAAATGGGAACAATTTGATGGGAGATTTGGTGTAATAATTACTGTGGTCGAATAAATGAGAAAAAAAATTGCAATAACGGCTTGTGCATCGATTTCGGCTTTGGGTGATAATTCAGAAGCGATTTGGAATTCGTATTTAGACAATCAAACTAAGATTCAGCTTGCTACCATTGGTAATCAAAAAGTACCAGTTTCACAATTATCTTTAGCTTCTAAAACATTAATCGAACAATTGCGAAATTCAGATAGCAAATATAAAAGTTTAGATAATTCAGTTTTATATGCGATGTTAGCGGCAAGAGAAGCTGTGAAACAAGCGAGATGGACTAGTACTGATGATTTTGGAATAAACATAGGTTCTTCCCGTGGGGCTACCGAAATTTTTGAGATACAACATCAAAATTTTATAGAGAAAGGAAAAGTAGATGTGTTGACTTCGCCTACCACAACTTTAGGGAATATTTCAAGTTGGGTAGCTCATGATCTTAAAGCAAAAGGACCAGATATTTCGCATTCTATAACTTGTTCTACAGCGTTGCACGCTTTACTTAATGGTGTAGCTTGGTTGCAGTCAGGGATGTGTGATAAATTTTTAGTTGGAGGTAGTGAGGCACCATTAACAGCATTCACGATTGCACAAATGCAAGCCTTGAAGATTTATTCTAAATCTGAAGAATGTTGTGCCTTGGATTTAGACAAACAAAAAAGCACGATGGTATTGGGTGAAGGCGCTTCGATGCTAGCACTAGAAAATGATAATACAAAAAATGCTTTAGCATATATTGAAGGAATAGGCTATGCGACCGATGTTCTAGAACACGGAATTTCGATCTCTACCGAAGCAGAATGTTTTCAAAGGTCCATAAAAATGGCTTTAAAAGATGTAGCATTAGAAGAAGTTGATGTCATAGTAATGCATGCGCCAGGAACTGTTAAAGGGGATTTGTCAGAATACAAAGCTATACAAAAAGTTTTTGGCGACCATTTACCAATGCTTACTACAAACAAGTGGAAATTAGGACATACTTTTGGAGCATCAGGAACATTAAGTGTCGAATTAGCAATTATGATGTTACAGCACAATCAATTTATTCCAAGTCCCTATTTTAAAAATAAATCTGAAAGGAAGGAATTAAAAAAGATACTAGTTAACGCAGTAGGTTTTGGAGGAAATGCTGTGAGTGTGTTGATTAGTGCTTAGTATTTTAGTGCTCAGTGTTCAGTATTCAGTGTTTAGTCACAGTGTTCAGTTGCCGTATTCATTCACAGATTTCAGTCTCACATCCCTAACTTCCTACACTCAACGGTTACTGATTTTGTCTTAGCACCATCACCCGTCATCCATCACCCATCATCCATCTTCCATCTTCCATCATCCAACTTCCAACTTCCAACTTCCAACTTCCCACACTCAACGGTTGCTGAGCTTGTCGAAGCACCATCATCCATCACCCATCATCCATCTTTTCTCCAGTTCTTGTGCTTTGTCAAAAACCAAATGACTTTCCCATCCTTTACGGAGTAAGAAATCACAAAATTTCTTTTTCTTTTTTTGAACGTTTGTTTCTCTAATAGACTCCCAATTTCTTTCTGCTAATTCATTAAATGTAATTATGTAATTTTCATTTGAAATTTCTTTTAAAGCTTTTGAAATATTGTATTTAGAAATATTCCGTTGTTTTAATTCGTTTTCAATCCGAATTTTACCCCATTTTTTAATATTGTGTTTTCCTCTAGCAAAAGAACAAGCGAAACGCTCCTCATTCAGAAAATTATTTTCGATTAGATGTACTAAAATAGTGTCTATTTTATCTTTTGAAACAGCTAAAGAATGGAGCTTCAGGATTACTTCGTTATGACATCGTTCCTGATAACTACAATAGTATTCTATTTTTCTAATTATTTCAGGAGGTAGGAAATTAACTGAATTGACTGACATCTGTTTGAAAATTAACTAAGATATAATGAGATGGATAGTATTTTTGAAATATCGACAAAAATAAAGTTAAAATAACATTTTGCTTATGTTGAAGCTTATTTTTTACAATATTTTTGGTCGTTCAATTTTAATAAACAAAAAAATAATCCTAATTTATGAAGTTAAAAATAATACTATTTGGGTTGCTGTTCTCTATTATGGGGTGGGGACAAGTAACAATTTATACAGAAAATTTTGCTGCTGGTACTGTATTGCCTACAGGATGGACGAGCTCTAATACGGCAAACGGGTGGTCTGTGAGTACAGCTTCAGCATCTGGAGTTTATACGGGGGCTTCAAGTAATTCTAATGTTTTCTTTAATGGCGCTGGAACAAATGGAGTAAGTCATACATTAACATATGCTAATAATCTTTCTACTATAGGTTTTACAAATATAACGGTTTTATGGGGAGCTAGATCGACACCAACTTTTAGCTCACCAATTACTTTTCAGTGGAGTTCAGATGGAGTAACTTGGAATAATGTTGCTTTTACAAATGTAGCAGCAAATGCTACTTGGGCTTTAGTTAATTCAGGACTTAGAATAAGTTTACCTGCTGCAGCTGAGGGTGTTGACAATTTAAGGTTTAGATGGACTAGTACTTCAACTAATTCAGGTAATCATAGAATTGATGATTTTACTGTGCAAGGAACTTGTACACCTTTATCACTAGCTACTGTAAATCCAGCTTCGGGGCCAATAGGGACAGAAGTAACAATAACAGCTACTTCAGGGCTTTCAGGAGCTACTGCTGCATTTAATGGGGTTGCAGCAACAGTTATTTCAAATTCGGCTACAAAGTTGGTCGTAAAAGTGCCAGTAGGAGCTTCAACTGGAAATCTAACTGTTAAGACAGCAAGTAATTGTCCTTTTACAACACCATTTACTGTTATTGTGAATGATGTAACAAGTTGTCAGTCTGTAATAACTGATTTAATAATTTATGAAGTACATGATGAATTTGCAGGGTCAGGAGGTACAATAACTTTTTATAATGGAACGTCATCTTCGATAAATTTAAGTAATTATAGACTTTACAGAAGAGGTACTTATGGTTCAGGTGCAGCAGCAACGAATTATGCAACTTTAACTGGAACTATAGCTCCTGGAACTTTAGGGGTAATACAAGTTGCAGGTGGTGTAAATTCTTGTGTATCGCCAGTTTCTACAAATGGATCGGTAACTGGAGGGTTTAATGAAGATGATGAATTGTCTTTACGAAATAGTAATGGAACTACAGTTATTGATGAGGTACGCACAGCAGCAGGAGCAGGTTTTTATATGGTTAGAAATTCAGGAGCTTTTGCTGCAAGAACTACTTATAATGCTTCAGATTGGTCTATTACACCACTTGCTGCAGGTGCTTGTGCTACTCGTTTAGGAACACTTCCTGCTACAACAAGTTTGTCGCCTGCTGTAAATACTCAACCTGCTGTATCGCTAAGTTGTATGTCTACAAATGCTGCTTTAAATGTGGTAGCAACAGAGGCCTTTTCGGGTGGAAATTCATTAGCGTATCAATGGTATTCTAATGCTCCAGGTACAGCTTCTTGGACAGCTTTAACAAATTCTGGTGTGTATTCTGGTGTTACTACAAACGCTTTAAATATTTCTTCTTTGACAGGGTTAAATGGATATCAATTTTATTGTCAAGTTAGAGAAAATACAGCTACTTGTTATACAGCTACTTCATCAGTAAAAATAGATATTAGTGCTACAACTTGGGATGGAACAACTTGGAGTAATGGTGCGCCTACAAAATTTAAAGCTGCTATTATCAACGAAAATTATTCAACAGCTACGAATGGAAGTTTTAGTGTGTGCAGTTTGACTGTGAATCCAACTTATACACTTACTATTTCGCCTAGTACTTATGTCGAAATTGAAAATGATTTGACAAATAATGGTACAGTTGATGTTCAAAATAATGGTTCTTTAGTTCAGGTTAGTAATTCAGGTGTTAATACTGGGGATATATCAGTAAAACGTGAAGCTAGCCAACGAGTTTTTGATTATGTTTTTTGGTCTTCACCAGTGAAAAATTTTGATTTGAATTATTTTACTACTACAGGAGGGACTAATTATATTTATCAATGGAATACAACTGGTTCAAATCCTAATGGTGGAGAAGGAAGATGGGACAATGCTTCTGGTAATATGAATTCAGGAAAAGGATATATTGTTAGAGGAAATAACTCATTTAGTAATGCTGCACCTTCCACTTGGACCGCAAATTTTTCAGGTGTTCCGAATAATGGTATTATTACTGTGCCAGTGACTAGAGGTAATGATTATACTGGTCTTGGAACTCAAGGTATCGCAAGGACTATCTATGATGATAATTGGAATTTAGTTGGTAATCCGTATCCTTCTGCTATCGGGGTAAAAGAATTCTTGACAACTAATACGAATATCGATGGGGGAGTTAGAATATGGACGCACTCTCTATTGCCTACTAATTCTGTAGATCCATTTTATCAGCATTATCAATATAATTATTATGCTTCAGATTATATAACTGTAAACCCAGTAGGTGCTACAAGTGGTCCTGGTGATTATAAAATTGGTGCTGGTCAAGGTTTCTTTGTGATGCTTGATAATGCAGCTCCAGCAAATGGTACTGTAATATTTAATAATGCGATGCGCAGTACTGGGTTTGCAAACAATCAATTCTATAGACAAGGAACATCAAATACAAGAGAGACTTCTGAAGGTAGAATTTGGATTGATTTTATTTCTGGTACAGAAACTACAAGAATGTTAGTTGGTTATGTTGAAGGTGCAACATATGGTAAAGACAGAATTTTAGATGCTATAACAGATTATAAAAATCCTCAAAATTTTTATTCTCTTATAAATAATGAGCCTATGTCAATTCAAGGAAGACCAATACCTTTTGATGTTAATGACCAAGTGCCTTTGGGAATAAAAGCTGCCGCTAATGGGAATTATACTATAGGAGTTGCTGCAATAGATGGTTTATTTGCTGTTAGAAATCAAAAAATTTATTTGGAGGATAAATTGTTAAATACAACACACGAAATTTCACAAAGCCCATATCAATTTTCAACTAATAACGGAATTATTAACGACCGTTTTGTGTTACGTTTTACAAATCAAACATTATCTGCAAATAATTTTGAATTAGAAAATTCGGTAAAAGTTTATGGAACAGAAAATTCAATAGTGGTAAAATCAACTATCGAGAATATTAAAGAAGTTACAATTTACAATGTTTTAGGTCAAAAATTGACAGAAAAAAATAAAACACAATTAGAAATTGAAATTTCTTCAATAAAAAAATCTAATGAGACTCTTATTGCCAAAGTGTTGTTGGAAAATGGAGAAACAATAATTAAGAAAATTATCTTTTGATTTTAAGATGAAATTTTATAAAAAAGAGGCTGTCCAAAAGTTAGGACAGCCTCTTTTTTTTCAAAACCTTATAATTAATGTCGAACGACAATTTTTCTTATGGAAGTATCTTTTTCAGTTGTATTAATTTTTAACATATAAACCCCATTAGGTAAATCATTCACATCAATTTTAAAACTTGAAACAAGAGGGGTATATCGTTTTACGTTTGCACCATATAAATTGTAAATTTCTAGAGTGTTTAGAACGTTGTTATTTAGTGCATCTATTTGTAATATGTCAGAAACAGGATTTGGGAAAAGGTTTAAATTAATTTTATTAGCAACACTTTCTGTTGTTGATAAGCTAGTAATTACAATAGGAGCAGGATTACGAAATCCATCTACTTCGTTTCCGCCTGCATCAGCCGTTCTTATCCAAGTCCAGTTGTAAGTTCCTACGCCTGGATTTGTAGCCGAAATTGTTACTACTATGTTTGCGCCAGCAGTTACTAGTGCCTTATTGACTAATTTTAAATAAAATCCTGCGGCAATTTGAGACGAGTTTGCAGAGTCTATGGTTGCAGGCGTACCATTAATACTTACTGTTGCGCCACTTACATTCCAGTTTAAGCCCCAAACACCAGGATAGGCATAAATGACCATATCTGGACTTGGGGTTACAGCAGTATAACTAAATGTGTAGGTTGCAGATTGGTTAGCAATGTAATTTGATGCTGACCACGATGGATTAACTAAATCTGCTGCAAAAGCAGTTAGGTTTGCTAAAAATGATAAAATAAGTAAAATTCTTTTCATACTCTTTACGTTTAAATTAATATTGAAAAATTTGTAAAATGCTTGTTTTTTACACTAATAAAGTTAGTTAAAAAAAATAACTTTATTACGTAAAACCTTATTTTTAATTAAAAACATAATGATTTTAGTTTTTTTAATTAAAAAAATATGTAAAATTAAGAATCTGTCGAAGGAAAATCGATTTTAAGGCTAGTAAGCAAGTTTGAATTTATGTTGAAGACAAAAAGGAAAAAGAAGATGATTTTTATAAGTTGTGTATTATAAGATTTTAAAAAAAATAAATGTTTTTTGTCTAGGGATAGGAAATTTGCTTTTTGAATTATCGATTAGTGCGGAAATGTCCACAACGACGAGAAAATAGACTAAAGGAGAGTGTCCTAAAAGTTGAACCCTGTTTCTAAGAATCGCTTATACGAAAACTATCTCCGATAGGTGTCCGAATATTTTAGTAAAGAAAAAAGATTGTCTTAAACTTTGCAGTGTATTTTTAGACAGTCTCTTTGTTTTTTGAATCCTAATTAAAAAAGTTATAATTATCCCATTCATATCTTGATATTCTCAAGATTAAGCATTGTAAGGTATTTTTAAATCCTGTTCATAGTTTGTTTAAAAAGGTGAATTTTCGCATATTTAGTAATACAAGATACCGAAGCTTGGGGACAAGAAATCTCCCGCCACCAACTACAAATAGCAAGTTTAGAAGATAAAATCATTCTCGATAACCTTGTTCGATTTATAGATGCTTTTTTGGACTGAATAGAACTTGAAAAATAGGGATTACGCTTACTATTTTTTGACATTCGCACAGAGCCCTTTTTGAGGCTCATTCATTACTTTACAGCGTTTGAAGAAAAGAGGTTATATTTCTCTAACTGAACTTCATATTCAACTCAATCCATCTTTTTGCGAACCGCCGAGCACATGACCCGCTTGGTTTATAATGAGCTTGTCGAAGTACTCGGTGGTGTTTGAAATGCATGTTTATTTTTTATTAGAATTTCAAGATATTGTTTCGCTAAATTGAGAGGTTCTCCCTGTTCTTAATGAGCAGGGCAGTCTACTCGATTGGCAGCCGTTTTTTCTATCTTCTAATTTGCAAACCAATTCTGTCATTGTCTATATACAAGTTCTTATCTTGTTCTTTATTCGAGTCAAAAATAAATGGCTTAATTTCATTTGTAATACCGTCTTCTGCATAACCTCTTATTGCAATTGGCAGAATTAATCTTGGTCTATAAAACTCAAGAATTTCAAAGTACCAAAAATGTCTGAACAGAAATTCGTTTGGGAATAATTTCTCAAAAGGTCTATACGATAACTCAACTTCATAAAATTTTTCGCCTTGAATTTCTATTTCCCTGTAGTTGAAATATTTTTCGTTTAAAAATTCTGAAAGTCCGCTATAATACTGCCGAGTCAACTTTTTTAATAATTCGTTGTCGTAAGGAACATTGTCATTATAAGGATCGTGATATTTACATTGAACATTATTGTAAAGGTTATAAGAAACACAAGCAACAGAAAAATTAACTGGAATTCCGCCTGTTTGAGATTGTGCCTTATGAGTTGTCATATTACCGTGTCCGCCAGAATAACCTTTAGCTTCAATAGCAAACATTGAATTTTGCTTGTATGCAAGCAAGTCAGGTCGTCCAACATTCAGTGGCATATTTCTTAATCTCATTGCGGCTTCATAGTTTACAGTGAAAATACTTTGGTCAATTCGTTTAGATAAATAGTCAGCGATTGCTTTACCTGCAAGATTTGAAAATTGTCCTTTTCCTGTAGGATCGGAAAGTTGAATTGGAGGTTCCGAAAACCTATTGTTATTAAATGCTTGTCTTTGCACATAATAGCTGTAATGAAAAAACATTGAAAGTGTTCGAATAAGTTTTTGCGGTCGTGGGGCAAAACCTTGTCCAGCAATTGCTAAATGTTTTGCAAAAGCAATCCGTGTCAAGTTGTGAGTTTGATTAGTAATTGTCCCTGCTGTGTCTTTATATTCTACTGTTAAATTCATTGTTTTGCTGTCGTCTTAAAATGGCTAGTAACGGAACGGGTATTGCCGAAGGCGGGGAAATTTAACACAAAAGTTTAATCGAAGAACGAATGTCGAACCTTGCACAAATGTCTAATCGAAGCCATTCAGCCCCGCTTTTGGCAATACCTTGTAGTACGCGTTTATTTGTTAAATGTTATTCTTATCATACCTAATCCTCCTTTTCCAAATAAATTCAGTGTATTTGAAGAAGAAAAATATTTTGAACCTCCACCTCCACCTCCGCCTGGTGTAATTCCATTTGTTGGCAGATTGAATGAAATATTGTCTTGAATTATCCAATTTCCATATTGTGGTTTTGTTATCGTTCCTAATAAAACGCTACCTTTTCCTTTTGTTGAAGTTGGATAATAACTATTTCCACCATCGCCACCTATTTCTGTTATTCTAACATAAAAATTGTTGTTATTTTCATTAGTTAATGTTGAAAATTCAGAAATTGTATTCAAACTCCCATTTTCTCCTTTATAATAAAAATCAAAATTACTTGTTGTAAAATCACTATTATTTGGAAGTGGATTATTTTGAAAATTATTATCTTTTTCTTTTCCTCCTTTGGCTACAAAATCAAGTAAATTTCCATTCACCTTTACTTTTAATATTGTATTTGGTGAACCACTACTTCCTATAGAATGTTCTTCTATTGAAAAAGTGTTAACTAGTATCTTTTTCAATAAATAATCTCCACCACTTCCACCTTCATATATATTTCCATTCCCACCTGCTCCCCAACATTCAATTATGACTTCTTTTGTACCAGACGGAACAGAATAATCCGCAGTTCTATCTGCCAAAAATGTTCTAACTTCCTGTGAGAAAGAAGAAAAAGGAAACAATAGTATTAATATTAAATATTTCATTTTGATTAGTTTTTCTGTTAAATGTCGTACAATAGCTAAGGTTTCATTGTTCGTGCTTCGCGCGCAACGAAACCTTAGCTATTATAGCCCGTGGTTCTTGTCATTTGTCGTCTGAACAAGCGTGCCAACAACGATTTTCACAGTCGTGCCAACACTTGGTGTGTTCGTCTCTTGCGATTTCTTCACCAAATGTCTCAAGATATTTTTCCTTTGTCTGCAAGAAAGAGTTTTTTAAGTCAATTGCATCTTGTTCTCCACGCATTCCGAAGTAAGGAAAGTGGTGTAAGTAATGTCCGAAAACTGTGTCGCAGTCTTTGTGATAAGCACTTGTGTCAAGTATGTGGTAATGCCAAAACTTGTCCATAATCTTGTTCGGAACAATTCCTTTTCCAAACTTTTTACATAGGTGCAGATAGCGTTTGTATTCTACTTCTGCACTGTCACATTGTTCGTGTGTCCAGTTTTCACCTTCTTCTGGTTCACGAAGTTTCATCTTAACCATTTCAAGGTCAAGGTTAGCGATTACAGGGTCAATGCCCTTTTGATTGATTAGGTAAGAAACTCTTTCTACGCTAATCGGGTCAGGATAAATTAAAACTGTCTGTTCCATTTTGCGTTATTTTTTTGAATTATGAATTGTTTGCTATTAGCCAAAATCTTTTTAGGAAACGGTTTTTGCTACCTTCAATTGGTGTCCTGCCGTGAAAAATTCTGTGATTGTCCACAACAAGAATGTCCCGCTCTTTTAAGTTTAATCTAATTGGTTCGGTCTGTTTAATCAGTCGCTGAAATTCAAGCATAGCAGGATTTAGCTTGTCTTCATTTTTTACAAGCCAAAATGAGTAGTAAAATTTTCTTTTTCCATTTTCGTCTGTCGCAACGAAAGGATAACTCTCTTTGTCGTCAGGGAAAATTTTATGTTCAAAAAGTTCTATTGCTGTAAGTTGTTGTTTATGTTCGTCTGAAAGTTGCTCGTAAATTTTTTTTGCATCCATCAAAATACTGTCTCCACCCAAGTCGGTCTGTTTGTAACAATACCAAATTATGTATTTGGCTTTATGGTGGTCGGTATGATAGTCAAGTCCACGAGCAGAAGTTACCATTCCTTTGCTTTCAGGTTTTACAACAACGTCAGTAGTGAAAATAACCTGTCCTAACGAATTTATTAACTCGTTCAATTGTTCTTCGGTCTGGTCAGTCAGGTGAAGAAAACCGTTGTCTAAAAGTTCTTTTGTCACGCTGTTAATATTTTGTTTTTCTGTCGTCATACCATTGGCTATACCTTGTTAGCAAACGTTTTATTATAGTACTACTTTTTCTACATTCTTAGCTTGTGGTCCTTTTTGTGATTGAAATATGTCAAATGTCAACTTTAGACCTGGAATTATCTCATTTTGTTGAATTTGTGTCAATTCTGTGTAATGAACAAAAGCATCCTCTTCTGTATTGTCAACTCTAATAAATCCAAAACCTTTTTCAAAGTTATAATATGTCAATTTGCCAAATTTTTTATCTGTTTTTATTGTAGGTATAAGTTCTTCAGTGAAAGCTCTTGTTTGATGAGTGTTCCTATTAGGAATTTTCGTTTTTTTAAGAACTTCAGTAAGTTTAGTTTCTAGAATTTTAAAGGTTTCTAATGCTTTATCTCTGTTCCATAAGGCTTCCATTATTTTGCTGCAATACATTTCAATTTGTTTATTACCATTTGAGTTCATTGGAATTTTTTCGCCTGCAATACGGATTCTAAACATTAGCATTAAATGATATTTATATCGTTTAGAAGTTTGATTTAATTTATTTTCTCTGAAAAAATCTTCTAAGACATTTAAAGCTAGACTACTTGTATAATATGGATACAAAGAATGATTTTCGTAAAACAATCTATTACTATATGAATTTAAAAGTTCACCAAAATATCTCTGTGTACTTTGAGGCTCATTTAAAAACATTGCTATGTAAGATGCAATTTGACTTGAAAGACCAATGATTTTATCATTTTTAGATTTTGCTCCAAAGTACTGGCGTGAACGTCTTTCGTAGTATAATTTCTTATTATCATCTTTTTCAAATGTCAAGTAAAACTCTTCTAATCTTTTGTGAAAAGGTTTTAAAATTTCAAATGCTTCATTTTTTACTTCTGTTTGACTATTGGTTGCTTTGATAATATCATTGATTGTATCATCGTGGTCTGTTACTATAAGTTTAAGTGGAATATAAACATTCGCAGTAATTTGTTCTTTTAAGTAGTGTAAAACGTGTGATGTCTGACAGCCATTCACAATTTGAAATTCTGAAAGTTTAAATGCACTTCCTACTTTGTTTAAAGATTTGGCAACTATAGTAATTCCGTTATTTAGTAAAACAAATTTGTCGTTTTCCTTTTTTTCTATAATAGTGTTTCTAATACCAGTATTAACTTTATTAAATCCTTGAAAATCTCTTACGTTGTCATAAAAAATTGTTTTTATTAATTCACCATCATCATCACTTGTTATTTTTACTAACTCAGTAGCTGGCAATATACCTAGATAAGATTCTGTAATATTGTCCATTTTAGGTAAAATTGTATGTTTTTCAAAAATAATTTCTTTCGTGATTTTATTTTTTATTTCACGATAAAGAGATTTCAATTTATCTGCATCAATTGGATAAAATTTAATTTTAGAAAAAATTTCTAAATGTTTTAAATCTTTTATACCAGAATTAATAATTGTTTGTAAATTTTGATTATTTAACCATTTACCTGTTGTTGCGTAGTATAGTTTTATAGATGGACTTTTGTCCATCTTAATACTATTTTTGTATATGTAATCTTTTAAATCTCTTAAATTTAATAATTCGTCTTCAAATTGTAAGTCTCCATTTCCAAAAAATTCTTTTATAGAAGCAATAAAAGTACTTATACTTCCTAATTCAAAAGAATCAGATGTTTTAGACTGAATAAAGTTGAATTCAACCTCCAAAGCATCTGAGTCTTGTATGAAATAGTCAACTTCTTCTTTTGATGTTGCAAGGTGATTATTAACCATTATCGCAAGACCGTCAATACCAGGATTTCTATTTCCTCCAACATTTATTTTATCCAGTGAGGAACGGTCTGGATATATCTTTGAAACTAAAACATAGTTTACAAAATGTTCAAATAATTTTGATTTATCAGTTTGGTTGTAGCTAAAGTCTGTTTTGAAATCTTCAATAAAACTTTCAATTATTCTGTCCATTTGTTTCGTAGTATTTGTTTAAAATGTTTGCTAACGTCAGATATACGCAGCTCAAATATATTTTGCGCAATCCAACTGTTAAAATTAAAGCTAAAAAACAGCCCTATTAAGAGAAGTTGTTTGCTTTTTTAGTTTGTTACTGCTAAGCTAAAAAAATAAAAAGTATAATCCTTACGGAAAACCGTAAAATTATATTCTATATAATTTATTTTCATTTTTAGAAAAGTTGTGACTATTTAGCTATTTAGATGTATAAAAATCAAAAGTGCAAATTACAATCTCGAAGCTTCGGGAGTAATAAATTACGATGTCTTAATGATTCAAAAATAAACAATTAGAACTAGTAATAGGTTTTTCAAAGCCTGTCAGTCAGGTGTAAACCCAATCGAGCTTTCAGCAAACCAAAGTACGAGTATAAAAAAACCAGAAAACAATTTTCACACAAAAAGAGTGTGAAAAAAAATGCAGCAATAATTTTCACACAAAAAGGGTGTGTAAAAAAGTAGAGTAACAATTTTCACACAAGAAAAAAGAAACTTGATCCCGAAGCTTCGGGACTGAAACTTTCAAAAATTTTAACAATTTATACGGAAAAACCGTACTTCTTAAAATTTATTTCTTTTTACTTTTAGCCCCTAAATGCCGTTTTTATTTTAAGTGATAAATAATAGCATAACAATTCAAACTTATATAAGATTGTTTATTTTAGTAAAGTCAATTTAAAATTATAAGTTATGAAAAAAGTTATTTTACTAGCAGGAATGCTGGCATTGTGCACCTCGTGTACGTATGAAGATGTGGTGAATTATTTGTCGGGAAGACCTAATAATTTAACACAGGAAGAACAAAAATGTGTAGATAACAATAGAGATAATCCTCAAACCACTTTAACAGAAGTTGATAGAGATAGAGGAGGAGGAAGACCATAAATTATGATATATAGAATAATTTCATCGATTTTGATTGTGATTTCAGGTATTTTACTAATTATGGATGTAATACTTGACAAATTCAATATTCAGTTTTCAAATACGTTCGGATTTAATTCTTCATCTAATTTTGTTTTTTTTATTTCTCAATGGTTGGCAATAATTCTGATTATTGTAAGTAATAAATTAAATCCTTTTAATATATCTTTCTTTTCACCTATTTACTTTTTAGGATTAAATTTTTATTGGTTGATTTTTACTAGAGATTACAATTCTAAAGATTTATTTAGTTTTAGTGTTTTTGGCATATCTGTGATATGTGTTGCTTTGTTGGTTCTCATTGCCAATAAGTACAAAATTTATAATGATAAACAAAAAGCATTGTCAAAAAAGATGGAAATGCTCGAAAATATTCTTGATTTATCAATCTTAAAAGCAAAAAAGGATTCTAAAAATGTTTGAAGAGAATATTAAAAAGATGGATTCAATTATCTTATCTATACAACTAGCAAAAGAATCTTTGTTGGTTGGTGATATTACTTATGAAGAATTTTTAGTTATACTTGAAGAATGCAAGAAAGAATCTGAAAAATTAAAAAATCCTAAATCTAATTTTTTCGAAAATTTATTTTGAAAATATTCTATATAAATATTCTATGATTAATAATTAAGGAGAAAGTATGAATTTCTCCTTAATCTTTAATTAATAAGTATAAAATTAAAGTTTATTTTTTTTGTTCAAGGCGTTTGATTTTTTTGCTAACTCATATGCTAAATTTATCTCATCGTCTACCTGTCTTATTTTATTAAGCCATTCTACTAGCAGGTATGTTTTTTCAGTTATACTTATAATTTTATTAGCTTGATCTTTTAATAATTTAAATTCTTCTAATTGTTTATTTAAAACTTCAATCTGATTTCTTAAATCAGTATTTTGTTGAATTAGTATAGTTATTTTTTCTTTTAACATTTCAACTTTAACAGACTCTTTAACAACTTCAAAATCAGTTGTCAAATTTTTCTCATCTTTGCAATCGTTTTCTTCAATAAGTCTATCAATGACTAATTTAGCTGTAGATGGAATTTCATTTATTCCTCCTTCCCAATTCTGTAAAGTCCTAGAAGTAACACCAATCTTGTTTGCAAATTCTGATTGTGTCATTTTTAAACTTTTCCTAAAGTTTTTTAATTCTAGTCCATTCATAGTTATATCAATAAAACACTTTTTTTTCGTAATTTTATTTTAAAAAACGAAATTTCGGTGTATATTTGTATTGTTAATCAATTTTACTAAGTCAAAAATAAACAAAATAACAAACTTATGGGAACTTTAATCACCACCTTCTTCTTTTTGCTCTTTATGAGAGAGCTAAAATTATTTGTAGAACAAATGGTTTATGTAGAAAACAAAACCGATG
>JASGCW010000270.1 GCA_030053945.1 Limnohabitans sp. | reverse complement strand
CTGGCGAAGCATACCATATGACAAATAAAAAACAAATAATTATCTACATATGAAAAAAATATTTTTATTACTACTCATCTTAAGCAGTCAATTCAATTTTGGGCAAACAGACACTAAAAAAATAGCACCTAAAAAAGAAATAGTATATACAAACTTAACCTTAAATGAATATCACAAACTTATTTCTTCTGATAAAAAAACACTTGTAGATTTCAATGCTAAATGGTGTGGCCCATGCAAAAAAATAGCACCTTATATAAAGAAAATAAACGAAGAAATGAATGGTGAATTATTAGTCATTAAAATTGATACCGATAAAAATCCTGATTTGGCTAAAGAATTAAAGATTGAAGGATTACCCACATTAATTTTATACAAAAATGGAGAAAAAAAATGGGAGAATCTAGGGTATCTTCAAGAAGAAAAATTAAGACAACTAATTAAAAATGAGCAAAAATGAAAAAAATAATCACTTTACTAATTCTTATCTTATCGACTAATTCAATATTTAGTCAAAATACCTCTAAACGAACATCTAATTTCAATTTAGAAAACAATGTAGCTGTAAAAGGTTATGATGTTGTCGCTTACTTCAAACAAAAAAAACCAATAAAAGGTAAAAAAGAATTTTCTGCTACTTATGACGGAATTAGCTATTATTTTTCATCAAAAGAGAATAAAGAACAATTCCTTATAAATTCTGCTAACTACGAACCACAATACGGAGGCTGGTGTGCTTATGCTATGGGAAGTTCTGGTGAAAAAGTAGAAGTTAATCCCGAAACTTACAAAATCATAGATGGAAAGTTATTCCTTTTTTACAATGCCTTTTTCAACAATACTTTAAAATCTTGGAACAAAGAAGAGAAAGTTTTAAAAGCAAAAGCAGATGCTAATTGGAAAAAAATAACACACTAATGAAAAATTCAAAAATCAATTTTGTTTTAAAAATAGCTTTAGCCATCATATTGCTACAAACGCTTTTTTATAAATTCACAGCAAGTCCAGAATCAGTTTATATTTTTAGCAAATTAAATGCAGAACCTCTGGGAAGAATTTCTTCGGGAATTGTCGAACTATTTACTTCTTTTTTATTATTTTTCAATAGAACAAAGTTTTATGCATCTGTTGTAATATTGTGTACTATGCTAGTAGCTTTATTCTCGCATATTTTTGTTTTAGGTATTGAAATAATGAATGACGGTGGTACTCTTTTTATATTAGGTTGTATTTGTTTTATACTAAGTGCTTATTTTTCTATATTGTATAAAGATGACTTTATCAATAATATTCATCAACTAAAAACCAAATGATTATGAATTTTGCCTCAATCAAGAACACTCTTTTAGAATTGAAAGAAGTCATTATCCAATTAACTGACAATGACTTTGTAACTCCAGTAAACTCGCTAAGCAATGCTACTGTAGGTGAACATTCACGCCATATTATTGAATTGTATCAAACCATTATAAAAGGCTATGACAATGGAATAATTAATTATGACAATCGGGAACGTGATAAATCTATACAAACTGTAAGACAAAAGGCCGTTATAGCTATTGATACAATTATTAATGAGATAGAAAAAGAAAATAAAACGCTAACTATGGAACATTGTATTTCTGGAAATACAACTTTTATAGAAACCAATTATTTCCGTGAAGTGTTATACAATTTGGAGCATTGCATCCATCATCAAGCGCTAATAAAAGTAGCCTTATTAACATTTGATTATGTTCAAGTTTCTGAAAATTTTGGTGTTGCTCCATCCACTATCGAATATCGCAAAGTATGTGTACAGTAAGTTATGTATTTAGTAATAATACCGTCATCATCACTTCTAATAGAGATGAAAAAATAGCTAGACCCAAAGCACTTGTGCCTAAATCATATATGGGAGTCTATAAAAAAATGTTTTTTCCTAAAGATTCCAAAGCTGGGGGCACTTGGTATGTGTTAGACGACAAAGGGAATATAATAGTTTTGCTAAATGGTGCTAAAGAAAAACACATTCCAAAAGAGCATTACAGAAAAAGTCGAGGTATAATACTCCTCGAATTATTTGACAGCTGTGATTGCATAGACAAATGGTTTAGTATAGATTTAACCGATATCGAACCATTTACTATGATTGTCTATCTCAACAAAGAATTGTATCAGTTGCGTTGGGATGGTGAACTAAGAGACACTCAAAAACTAAGTAATCAAGAGAAATATATTTGGTCCTCTTCTACCCTATATCCTGCTAATATTCGAATGGAAAGAGAATTGTTATTTAATAGTTTTATACAAAATAAGAAGGTCATTTCTGGAGAGGATATGGCACATTTTCACGAATACACTAATATTGACGATAAAGAAAATGGATTGGTCATTAACCGAAATAATACGCTAATTACTCAAAGTATTACGCAAACGGTAATTAATCAAAACAAAATGATGTTTAGCCATAAAGATTTGGTGGCGAATCAAATATATGAAAGCACTTTTTTAATGTTATAATGAGACTTTTTCTACATAAACTTACCCATTGGGAATACTGGCCATATAAAATAGTGTATATTCCTATATACTTTCTATGGATTTATTATGCTATCAAA